>JAZROC010000316.1:0-3036 GCA_045648525.1 Clostridia bacterium | reverse complement strand
GTAAATGACCGAATTTTGCAAGTGAAATGCAACGATGGAAATAGCACCCTGCAAAAATTTTGCAGGGTGCTATGTTTGTAAGGGTTTGTCAGTGCTCTGAAAGCAGACGAAAAATTTCGTCTGCTTTTAATTTATAATTCGATAAAGCCTAATGAAACGCGCAAAGCGTTTTCCACTTTCGTCATCAATATATCGTTAAGTCCGCCTAATTTTTCCTTTAAACGTTTTTTGTCAATGGTGCGTATTTGTTCTAAAAGTATCACGGAATCCTTTTGAAGACCGTGCCTTTCACCCTGAAGCGCTATATGGGTGGGCAGTTTTGCCTTATCGGTTTTTGACGTTATCGCCGCCACTATTATGGTGGGACTGTAACGGTTACCGATATCGTTTTGCAATATTAAAACAGGTCTTATACCGCCCTGCTCACTACCCACAACGGGCGAAAGGTCAGCGTAATATATTTCGCCCCTCTTTATCAATACGGTTCACCCTTCCTTATATTAAGAATGCTTTAAAATGAAGAATCCTCCTCAAGCACTCTTGAAAGCCTTAAATTCAACTTGCCAAAGGTTTTATAACCTCTTTTTAAAAGCATTCTTACTTTTATTTTATGATTTTTTCGGAAAAATTGTTTAAGCGCGACGTTTACTATTTTATCTTTTTGCGTTGCTCGTTTTAACTTTTCAAAATTGCTGTTGCTTATTTTAACCGTAATTTCTTTCACGGTTTTGACTCCTTTCTTATTATTGTTCTTTTATTTTTCCTTCATTCATTTAATTTTATTGAGTATATTTTTCTTTTTTGATATGTAGTTTTTTGAATATTTTGTGATAATTTGAAAACAATTAAATTAAATCGCTTCAAATCTGTTGACAAATCAAAGAGAAGGTAATATAATTAAACTGTAATTAGCACTCAACAACATCGAGTGCTAACAACCAACAAAAAGGGAGGTTTTTTAGTTGGACGAATTAAGCCCAAGGCAAAGAGAAATTCTACAGGCGATAATTGAAGATTATATTTCAAACGCGATGCCCGTAGGCTCACGTACAATTTCAAAAAACTTTGCTCTTTCATCAGCAACCATACGAAATGAAATGAGCGACCTTGAAGATTTAGGGTATTTAGAGCAACCGCATACGTCGGCAGGTCGTATTCCCAGCCAGAAAGCGTATCGTTTTTACGTTGATAACCTTTTAAAACTTTCCACCTTATCGCTTAACGAAATTGAGTACATACAAAAATACTACGATAAGCGAATTGGTCAGACGGGTGAGGTTTTATCAGACGCGGCAAGGGTAATAAGCGACCTTACCCAATACGTTTCTATAGTTACACCGCCAAAGGTAAAAAACGTTAACGTATCAAGCATACAGCTTATGCCGGTAAATCATATGACTGCAATGGTTGTTTTACTTACCGACACGGGTATGATGCAAAATACTCCCATAACCTTACCGAGAAGCGTTACTTTTGAAGAGTTGGAAAGTATGTCGCGCTTACTGAATAAAATGTTTGCAGGTAAAAGCGTAAACGAAATTCATCCGGGCGCACAGTATATGGTTGAAACAGAAATTGCAGACCAGAAACAAATTTTTGATACCATATGCACCGTACTTGCCGCAAGACTTGAAAACGGACAAGAACGAGTAGTTATCGAAGGCGCAAGCAAGGTTTTAACGCATCAGGAGTTTTCAGACGTTGATAAAGCAAGAGGCTTTTTACAGCTTTTAGAAGAAAACAAAAAACTTGGTGAGATAGTTAACGATGAAAATACGGGTGTCAGCGTAAGAATAGGTCGTGAAACGGGATTAGGTGACGTAAGCATAGTTACCGCAACCTATTCAGCAGGCGGAAAAGATTTAGGTAAAATAGGCGTTATAGGACCTACACGAATGCAATACGATAAAGTTCTTTCGGTGCTTGATCAGGTCGGCAAAACCCTTACCGATATTTTTACCGAAACACAGATAATGGAGGATAAGACCGATGAGTAAAGAAGAAATCAAAGATGAAATAAAGAAGAAACCGTAGAAGACGCAACAAGCGATTACGAAACTCCTGAAGAAACTGTTGAAGCAGAAGAAGTTCCTTCAAAAGAAGAAGAATACTTAATGCTTGCCCAAAGAATTCAGGCTGATTTTGATAATTACCGCAAGCGTAACGTTTCGCTTCGTGCAGACGCACTTACAGACGGCAAAGTTGAAGCAGTTAAAGCCTTCCTTCCCGTTATGGATAATCTTGAGCGCGCCCTTGAAACTGAACGCGCTAACGGCACCACCGGTTCGTTAATGGACGGACTTGAAATCGTTTTAAAACAGATGGCACAAACACTTACGACTCTTGGCGTTGAAGAAATAGACGCACTTAACAAACCCTTTGACCCCGCCTGCCACAACGCAATGATGCAGATTCCTGCTCAAGAAGGTCAGGATAAGGGCATCGTAGCCGCAGTTTTTGAAAAAGGCTACAAAATGGGTGACAAAATTATTCGCTATTCAATGGTACAGGTAACCATTTAATAAATGATATTTTAGGAGGATTATATATTATGAGCAAAATTATTGGTATTGACTTAGGTACAACAAATTCATGTGTAGCAGTTATGGAAGGCGGCGAGCCCGTTGTTATAACAAATTCAGAAGGCGCAAGAACAACTCCTTCAGTTGTTGCATTTAAAGACGGTGAACGTCTTGTTGGCGCTATTGCAAAGCGTCAGGCTGTTGCTAACCCTGATAACACAGTAATGTCCATCAAACGTGATATGGGCACAAACAACAAGAGAAACATCGAAGGTAAAGATTACTCACCTCAAGAAATTTCAGCAATGATTTTAGCAAAGTTAAAGTCAGATGCAGAGGCATATCTTGGCGAAACAGTTACTCAGGCAGTTATTACTGTTCCTGCATACTTCAATGACTCACAGCGTCAGGCAACAAAGGACGCAGGTAAAATTGCAGGTTTGGAAGTTCTTCGTATAATCAACGAACCTACTGCCGCTTCACTTTCCTATGGTCTTGATAAAGAAGATAACCA
>JAZROC010000315.1:0-4790 GCA_045648525.1 Clostridia bacterium | reverse complement strand
CGTCCATATTAATTAAGTTTGCAAGGGTATCAAACTGTGATGCACCTGTTGAAAGGGCGATTCTTGCAACTCCCTTTTCTTTAATTGCTTCGTTTATCTTTTCTGCGGTAAATTGGGCGGCACTTTTGCCTAATTCATAGCGGTCTTTACAAATTCTTATTTCCATATTTATATCTCCTTATAAAATTCATCTAAATTAACTCTGCGGTTTTCTTTCATTGAAAGATTTGCCGCCAGACCTATGCCGATTGACATCATACCTGCCCTTATATCAGCCGATTGGTCAGGCATTTCAGTGGGCGTACCTCTGAAAAGATTATCTCTTAAATTAACGTCTGCACCACCGTGGTTGGAATTAGGAATAGCAGGCACGTCAACGCGAATTTTCTTGCCGTCGTTTAAGAAAATTTCGATAACGCGGTTTTTGGAACTGGCTTCCATTCGTCCTTTTGTACCGGTAAGGGCAATTGCCATACCTTCGTAGGGCGAAAATGCGTTAAGAGTATAACTCATAACCGTTCCACCGCTATAAAGGACGTTTACACTTACTGTATCTTCAATATCTACTTTGTCTGAAAATACGCAACGGTCACGGATATATCCGTCCTCGTCTTCACAATCATAATACAAGCCTTTAAGTCCGTTTTCCATTATGTTAACGTAGTAAGGACATCTTTCCTTACACTCAAGACAACGGCTTGCGGGGGCGGGGGAAGCATCACCGAAAACGCGCCTTGTACCAAAAGCGTTTACGCTTACGGGATCCTGCTCTAAAAGCCAGTTGGCAACGTCAAAATGATGGGTGGATTTATGTATTAAAAGTGAACCTGACTTTTCCCTTTCGGAGTGCCAACGGTGGAAATATTCGCTTCCGTGTTTTAGACCTAACATCCATTGATAATGAACACTTAAAATATCACCTAAAACACCCGTTGCTATAACCCTTTTTAATTCTTTATAAAAGGGGTGAAATCTTAAATTAAAGGTAACGGTAACTTTTTTACCGCTTCTGTTTTCGGCTTCCTTTATTTTAAGGCTTTTTTCAAAGGTGGTGGTAAGAGGCTTTTCGCAAATTACGTCACAGCCGAAATCAAGGGCTTTTATAACGTATTCATCGTGAGTGCAGTCAATTGACGTTACGATTACCGTATCGGGCTTAACTTCCTCAAGCATTTTTGTAAAATCGTCAAAAACGGGAATTTCCTGCCCAGTAATTTCAGAAACGTATGCGGCACGCTTTTTGTTAATATCATAAACGCCTTTTAATGCACCGTACTCTGCATATTCTTCTACAAGCGGTTTGGAATAACTAAAAATTCCTCGAACACCGCAACCTACCTGAACGTATGTTTTCATTACACATTCCTCCTATCTTTAAAACTATTATACAAGGTTTTAAATCAAATTTCTATAATATTTTTGACTAATTCATATAAAAACTTCATTTTTTTGCTCAAATAATATTGACTTGAGGGTGATGTTGTGATATTTTATCAATAAGAGGTGGAAAAATGATTGGTGATGACGTAATAACAAGTCAGGGCATTTGTGTTGAAATTGATACGCGAAGCAAAAACGTTGCTTTTTTACCGCAGAAGCATTTTCATAAACATCACGAGCTTTATTTTCTGTTAAGCGGTGAAACGAAATATTTTATCAATGATGAAATTTTATATATTCATCAGGGCGAATCGGCTTTTATTAAAAACGGATACATACATAAAGCAACCTATGAAACTGACAACAACTCAAAAAGAATTCTCATAAGCTTTTCCTCGGACTTTGTTGGGCAGGATTATTATGAATTCATAAATCAGTTGGGCGATAAAAAAATGTTTGCGCAAAACGAGCGAATATATCAGCTTTTTTCAGAGCTCTGTGAAGAGTATAAATCGAAAAAAGCTTATTATCTTGAACAGTGCAGAAATTTATTGAGAGAACTTATTATAACTCTTTTAAGGGCGGAAACCCGCGTTAACGATAAAAAACTTTCCGAAAATGAACAACTGATACAAAGTGCAACAAAATATATCCGCGAAAATATTGCGGAAGATATTTCGCTTAAAAAACTCGCCGAAAACTGCGCTATGAGTGAAAGTCATTTTTCCCGCACTTTTAAAAAGTACACGGGTGTAGGCGTTTCCAAATACATAAAACTTACAAGACTGCGCTACGGTGAAAAGCTTTTAAGCGAAGGAAAGTTATCCGTAACTGAGGTGGCACTTAAATGCGGATTTTTAAACAGTAATTATTTCATAAGTGAGTTTAAGAAATACAAGGGTATAACTCCTCTCAAATACATTACTTTAATTAAGAAAGGGAAATAATTATGGAAAAAAACGAAAAAATTATTCAGTTTGGCGAAGGCGGATTTTTGCGAGGTTTTGCAGACTGGATGTTTCAGATAATAAACGAAAAAACCGATTTTAACGGAAGTGCGGTGGTTGTTCAGCCTATAGAAAAAGGCTTGTGTGACGTGCTTTCTGCCCAAAATTGCAAATATACTCACATTTGCCGCGGCAAAGAGGGCATTATTACTAAAAAAATAGACGTAATTTCCCGCTGTGTTAATCCTTATACGGATTTTGACGGCTATCTTCAATTAGCAGAGAATCCTCAATTCAGGTTCATTGTTTCAAATACTACTGAAGCGGGCATAGTTTATAGCGAAAATGATAAATTAACTGATTCGCCTTGCAAAAGCTTTCCTGCAAAGGTGACGCAGTTATTGTATAAGCGTTTTCAGTTGAATTTAAAGGGGTTCGTTTTTTTGCCCTGCGAGCTTATTGACAGAAACGGAGATAACCTTAAAAACTGTATTTTAAAAACTGCACGAAACTGGAAGCTTGGCGAAAACTTTGAAAAGTGGATAGAAAATGAAAATATTTTCTGCAATACTTTAGTTGACAGAATAAATACGGGTTTTCCCAAAGATGAGGAAATCGACCTTGGCTACATCGACAACATGCTTAATGCTTCCGAATATTTTCATTTGTGGGTAATTGAAGGCTATAACGGTTTAAATGACGAAATACCCTTTGATAAGTGCAATCTTAACGTTATTCTTACTGATGACCTTGAGCGCTATCGCACCAGAAAAGTGCGTATCTTAAACGGAGCACATACTTCAATGGTAGCCTATGCGCTTCTTTCGGGACTTGAAACAGTTAAACAATGTACCGAAAACGAAGTTATGTTAAAACATTTGAATAAATGCATTTTTGAAGAAATAATTCCTACTCTTGATTTAGAAAAGGAAGAACTTATCGCCTATGCTAATGACGTTATAACGCGTTTTTCAAATCCCTACATAAAACACTATCACGCTTCAATTTCACTTAATTCGATCAGTAAATTCAAGGTGCGCGTATTGCCGAGCATAACTGAATACATTAAACGCTTCAATAAAATGCCCGAAGCACTTGTGTTCTCCCTTGCAAAACTTATTGAATTTTATAAAATTGGCACGCCCAACGATGCCCCTGAAATTATTGAATTTATAAAAAATCACTCAATAAAGGAAATTCTGGCTAATGTGAACTTCTGGGATGAGGACATTTCATATCTTGCCGATGAAGTGACAAAATACGGAGAAGAAAAATGATAATAAATAATTTAGATAACGTTTACGTTAACGTTGAAAACGGTCATAAATATGCCCTTAAACATATAAAAAAGGGCGAAAATATTATAAAATACGGTCAACCTATAGGTTATGCAACTGAAGATATCGAAAAAGATGCTCACGTGCACAGTCACAATTTAAAAACTAATCTTTCAGGTAAAATAGAATACGCCTATTCGCCTTTTGAAAATAATTTCAAGGTGGAGGAAAGCGAAAAGTATTTTATGGGTTACCTTCGCGAAAACGGTGACGTGGGTATAAGAAACGATATATGGATTATAAACACCGTAGGTTGCGTAAATAAAACTGCAAAAAAACTTTCGGAAATTACGGGAGCAAAGTGTTTTGAGCATCCCTTTGGCTGTTCCCAGTTAGGCGGTGACCAGCACGTTACCCAATGCATTTTAAAGGGAATGGTCAATCACCCCAATGCCGCAGGAATTTTGGTGTTGGGACTGGGTTGTGAAAACAATAATATTGAAGTTTTTAAAAAGTTCCTTGGCAATTATAACGAAAAGCGCGTTAAATTTTTAAATGCGCAGGACGTTGAGGACGAAATAGAAGCAGGTATTGAACTCATAAATGAATTAAAGGAATATGCCAAAAATTTCAAACGCGAAAAAGTGCACGTTTCAAAATTGAAAATAGGTCTTAAATGCGGTGGAAGCGACGGCTTTTCGGGAATTACGGCAAACCCTCTTGTAGGCAGGCTTTGTGACAAACTCGTTTCCTTGGGCGGAAGCTGCGTACTAACGGAAGTTCCTGAAATGTTCGGTGCAGAGCATTTACTTATGGCACGCTGTATAAATGAAGAAGTTTTTCAAAAAACAGTAAATCTTATAAATAATTTCAAAGCCTATTTTGAAAGTCATAATCAGGTGATTTATGAAAATCCTTCGCCCGGGAACAAGGAGGGCGGAATAACCACTTTAGAAGAAAAATCTTTAGGGTGTGTGCAAAAAGGCGGTCTTTCCCCCGTTGTTGACGTGCTTGATTACGGCGACGTTTTAGTTAAAAACGGACTTTCTCTTTTAAACGGACCGGGTAACGATATAGTTGCAGTTACAAATTTAATGGCGGCAGGTGTACATATGATACTGTTTACAACAGGCAGGGGTACTCCTTTAGGAAGCGCCGTACCTACGGTGAAAATTGCAACTAATAA
>JAZROC010000314.1:0-1826 GCA_045648525.1 Clostridia bacterium | reverse complement strand
TTGCATCGTAAATGTCTTCCCAATCTGAATCTTCAAGTTTACCGCTTCGTATTTTGTTTCCGTCAACACCTGCGGCTGTACCTACAAGACGCATAAGAAGGTCGTTACGGCTCATTTCCAACGAGAAGAATGCAACTGACTTTTTCTCAATCATTGCAACGTGTGAAGCCATATTCATTGCAAGTGACGTTTTACCCATACTGGGACGACCTGCGATTATGACAAGGTTTGCAGGTTGAAGTCCACCTGTCATCTGGTCAATTTCAGCAAAGCCGGTAGGCACACCACGAGTCTGACCGTGGTTTAAGTATCTCTGACGAATTTCTTCATAAACCTCGTTAACCGTTTCACTTACGTGGGTAAGCTTTGAAGCCTCATTATTCATTGAAATATTGAAAAGGGAGCTTTCTGCACCTTCAATAATTTCCTTGGCTTCACGTTCTGAACCGTAACACTCGGAAACGGAACGGCTTAATTCATTAATAAGCCTTCTTAATTTATACTTTTCAACAACGATATCTGCATAATGCTCAACGTTGGCAACCGAAGGCACCGCACCTGTTAATTCAGTAAGATAAGTTATACCGCCAACGTTATCAAGCATTCCCCTTTTTAACAGTTCGCTTGAAAGGGTAACCATATCAATGGGTGTATCAGCCTTTAAAAGCTCACACATAGCATCGTATATTTCGCGGTTATTTGAGCGATAGAAATATTCACTGTTTTTTATTTTTTCATAAACAAGGTTAATACAATCGCTGTTAAGCAAAATTGCGCCTAATACCGAGCGTTCACTTTCAATATCGTTGGGCATATTGCGCTCATTTTGCATTATCTGTTCATTTTCCATAAATACCACCTACGGATATATTTTTATCAGCCGAAGCTTTCAGAAAACTTTTTCTTACCTAAAACGTGGAAGTGAAGATGCTTTACCGTCTGACCGCCGTCCTCCCCAACGTTTGAAACAAGCCTGAAGCCGTTTTCAAGACCTTGTTCTTCAGCAATTTTTCTGATAACCTGAAAAATATGAGCAATAAGTTCATTATCTTCTTCAGTTAATTTAACTGCGCTTTCAATATGCTTTTTGGGAATTACCAGAATATGCACGGGAGCGCAAGGGTTAATGTCGTTAAAAGCAAGCACGCTTTCATCTTCATAAACCTTACTTGAAGGAATTTCGCCATTAACTATTTTGCAAAAAATACAATCCATTTTAATCTATCCTTTCACCCCAAAGACCATTGGGGACAATTTCAGTTATTTTAACCTTTACAAAGTGATTTTCAAGAGGTTCACTTTTAAAGAACACAGAAATATGTTCCTCGCAAAGTGCTTCCTGAACACCGTCGGTATTGGTTTCTGCAAGAACAATCTTTTCTTTGCCGATAAACTGTTTTCTGTATTCTTCGCCTTTTTTCAGGCAAAGTTCAGAAAGCACATGGGCGCGGTGGCTTTTAACACTTTTATCAAGCTGGCCTGACATTTTAGAAGCAACCGTTCCTTCACGTTGAGAATACGGAAACACGTGAACCCACGCAAAGCCGATTTTATCCGCAAACGTTAAAGTTCCATTAAATTCTTCTTCGGTTTCACCGGGAAATCCCGTTATAATATCTGTGGATATGGCAGAAAGAGGGTAGTTTTCGCGAATACGTTGAACTGCAGAAAAATAATCACTTGTCGTATATTTTCTATTCATTCGCTTTAAAACGCTATCAGAGCCTGATTGCAAGGAAAGATGATATTGCCTTGCAAACTCTTTATGCTTCGTTACCTTTTTCAAAAATTCGTCAGTTACTATGTTCGGTTCAAGAGAGCCTAAA
>JAZROC010000313.1:0-5852 GCA_045648525.1 Clostridia bacterium | reverse complement strand
CCTACCGCTTAGGAGGCGGTCGCTCTATCCAGCTGAGCTACGGAAACATTACTATACCATTTTATGTTACAAATTAAATTTTGTCAACTAAATATATAAAAGCAATGCGACAATAGGCATAGTTATAACTGAAAGAATAGTCGTTAATGCAACAAGCTTTCCTGCGTAAGGGGAATCACCGCCATAAAGTTCAGCAAACATAGTTGTAACAGCGGCAGCAGGGGTGGAAGCAAGTATAAGTAATATAGCCAAAGAGGTATCGCTTAATAAACCTGTTAATGAGATAAGTTTCAGGATAACCCAAATTATAAAAGGTAAAACAAGTAGGCGCAAAATTATAAAAGGATACATATATTTGTCTTTTAAAATACCCTTGAAATTTATATCTGCAAGTCGTGAACCTATCACGAGCATTGATACAGGAGCAACCATATTTTTTAACGTTTCAAGCACACTATATATTATTTTAAAGAAAACACCGATAAATGTTGGGTCATCTTTTACGTTCATTATCCACGTTCCTGCACCGGAAACAAAAAGGATTAAGGCAATTATTATGGGTGTTACAGCGGGGTTAAATATGGCTTTTTTAAAGGATATATATTTTTTATCGTTTGTGTAAACAAGTCTGCCTAAAGAATAACAGAACACGTTAAACCATACAACGTAAAGGGTTGCATAGATTGCGTGGTCATCGCCAAATACGTCACAAATAACAGGGATCCCCATATATCCTGCATTTGAAAAAATCAGACCGAATTGAAGTACCCTGCGAATTTTATCAGGAGCTTTCTTAAAAAATTGTATTGCAAGAATATATAAAACCGCGTGTATAAGAAAGGCGCATACGAAAACCTGACAGATGTTTTCAATAATTTCTAAATTAAATTCGATTATGAAACTGTAAAAAATAAGTGCTATCTGTGCAATGTATAGGGTTAAAATGGATAACGATTTGGGAAATTCTGTGTTTGCGATTTTTGTTTTTCTGACAATAAAGCCGGGAAGCATAAAAAGGAATAGTGTAAAAACAGAAATAAATAAAGTTGAAATATCAATCATTTTAAAAACTCCTAAAAAAATACCCCTGTAAATAACAGGGGTGATGGAGCTGATGACGAGAGTCGAACTCGTGAACCTCATCCTTACCAAGGATGCGCTCTACCTACTGAGCTACATCAGCAATTTCTTAACAACGTGTGTATTATACAACAAGGTTTAATTTTTTGCAAGCACTTTTTTATATAAATCAACAAAATTTTAAAGAGGGGATTTTTGCCCCTCTTTTATTGATGTCTTTTTTTCAAAATTAATTTTTCCAACAAGACGACCGAAAAATACATAAGCGCAGAAAGCAAACAGAGGATAAGTGTTGCTGACATAACTATATCCATTTTGAAAACCTGCCCGCCATAGACGATAAGGTATCCAAGTCCCGCTTTTGAATTTAAAAATTCACCAACAATAACACCTACCCACGACATACCTATGTTAAGTTTTAAAACAGAAATAGTTGTGGGTATGCTTGCAGGAAAAACGACCTTAAAAAACAACTGGGTTTTGGTTGCACCAAAGGTTTTTAATAAAGTAAGTTTTGCCTGCTCTACTTCGTTAAAACCGTTCAATACACCCATTATTGCAACAACTATGGATATAAGGAGAGTTACGGTAATTACGGAACTTATTCCTGCACCAACCCAAACGATTATTACAGGACCTAAAGCGATTTTAGGCAAACTGTTTATAATTACAAGGTAAGGGTCCATAACAGCTTTTGCCATAGGGGACCACCACAATAAAACGGCAATAAAAAATCCTAAAAAACTTCCAAGCAAAAAACCAAGAAGTGTTTCAAATAACGTAACACCGATGTGCATAAAAAGTCCCGTTTTTGTTAACGTACCAATCATTTTTATTGCTCGTGACGGTGAAGAAAAAATAAAAGGATTAATTATTTTGTGTTGGGCAAAAACTTCCCAAAAAATAAAGAAAAAAACAAAAATAGAAAACTGTAAAATCAGCTTTGTTATCTGTTTTTTTCTCTCGTTTTTTAAATATTTTACGTGTTCAGAAGAAAAACTGCTCATCTTAATTCAACTCCTCCCATAATAATTGAAAATACGTTGAAAATTCAGGCGCTTTTCGCCTTGCGATAGGAGAGGCTGATGCGGAAAGGTTAATATCATAAATCTTTTTTACCGTTGCGGGACGGTTCGTTAATACGATAACGCGGTCGCTTAAACTTATTGCTTCCGAAATATCGTGGGTAACCAGAATGGCAGTTTTGTTTTCTTTTTTTATTATTCTGTAAATATCGTCTGAAACTGTCAGCCTTGTCTGGTAATCAAGGGCAGAGAAGGGTTCGTCAAGAAGCAATACGGAGGGGTCAATGGCAAGTGTACGTATAAGTGCGGCGCGTTGACGCATTCCACCTGAAAGTTCAATGGGGGAACGGTTTTTGAAGTTTTCAAGACCGTATTGTTTTAATAAAACATCAACTCTTTTTTCGGTTTCTTTTGTTTTTTCTTTGCGGATATCAAGGCCGAGAAGGGCATTTTGGCGTACTGTCAGCCAGGGGAAAAGATGGTCTTGCTGTAACATATAGCCAATATCGGTTTTGTTGTTGCCTGAAAGAATTGTTACTTGACCGCCGGAGGGTTTTTCCAGTCCGGCAATTATAGAAAGAATGGTGGATTTGCCGCAACCGGATGGACCGATTATGGAAACAAATTCTTTTTCAGCAACAGAAAAATTAATATCCCTGAGGGCTTCGGTTTCTCCGCCGGGAGTATGATAAAATTTGCTTAAATTTTTAAGCATTACAACCTCAGCCATAATATATTACTCCTTCAGGTGAAATTATTTCACCTGATATAATATATGTTTTTGCCGTGGTTAGTGGTTACTGTCTGTTTGCATCAGTGAATTTTTTTGGGGATACACCAACTACGGTTTTAAAAGTTTTGCTGAAATGATAAATATCTGCAAAGTGCAATTCCTGCGAAATTTCACCGATTGTAAGTATGCCTGATAAAAGAAATTGTTTTGCCTTTTCGATGCGGTGTTTTTGTCTGAACTCAACAGGAGTTTCGCCACTATATTCTTTAAATAATCGTCTGAAATAACATTCTGAAACGTTACATACTTTTGCAATATCCTTAATGCTCATGTCAGCATCGTTTTCCAAAAGTTCTATTCCTTCTTTTATGCAGTTGTATCGGTCACTTGTGTTGTCGCGACGCTTTGATTTACATATGATTGCAAACAAACGATAAATAACCGATACTGCATCAGGAATACATACGATATTCTTTTTAAATTCATCTGCTAATTTCTGCAATTTAAGTGATAAAGAAAGGTCTACGTTTTCTATTGCAATTTCAAAGTTGTCAGAGGGGGCAATGTCGTTATTGTTTATATCTCGTAATTGAAAATGTACTACTATTGTATCTGCCTGGTCCGGTGCTGTGTCAAAAAATTCAATGGAATATTCAGCATATTTTGCTGTGTATAAAATCTGATTCTTTTTTGCATAAACTGAATTTCCGTTTTTGTCGGTTATTTTTGCACTGCAATTTTTTAACCATAATAGAGTATGCGATGGTTTCGGGCTATTGATTGAAGAAAAAAAGTTGTTTCGGGAATACCAGTTGTGCTCTTTTGAAAAAGGTTCGCTTATAATAAATTCAATATGATATAAGTCCTCAAAAGGTATAATTTTCATAAGTTTCATATCCTTTATTACAAAAATTTTTTTACTTTATATACATTATAACATATTTTTTGATTTTTTTGTATCGTTTTTTACAAAAAATATATTGTTTTTAACATTGCCAAAAAACGAAAGAAGGATATAATTATATTTGAATAATTATGTGGAGGTATTTTATGTTGAATCACAATATAAAAATCGGTCTTATTCCAATGCGTCGTAATACGACAAATCGACCTGCAAAAACCTTTTTGACCTGGGTTTCTGCTGAAGAAAGAGGAGAGCGTTTTGTAAATTATATTGAAGAAAATTTTACAAATGAAAACGTATCCTTTGTTGACACGAAAGGACTTGGCACAAACAATCTTATTTTTGATGATGATTCTGCTGCACAGTGTATTGAGCGTTTTAAAAATGCTGACGTTGATGCAATTATGATTATAAACTGCAACTTCGGTAACGAAGAAGTAGCATGCGATATTGCAAAGGCAATAGGTAAGCCTTGTCTTTTATGGGCACCTCTTGATGATGAATATTACGTTGACGGTATGCGTCCTACCGATTCACAATGCGGTATTTTCGGTGTATCCCGTCAGTTCCAGAGATACGGAGTTCCTTTTTCTCATTTACCCTGTTGCAGAGTAGAGGAGAATGAGTTCAAAGAAGGTTTTGAAAGCTTCGTTCGCGTTGCCTGTATGGTTAAAAACTTTACTGACCTTCGTATCGGTCAGGTTGGCGCAAGACCTGCACCCTTCTTCTCGGTTATATGGAACGAAGGCGAGCTTATGCAGAAGTTTGGTCTTCGCATTACTGCCATAAACTTTGCAATCCTTCAGGACAGATATAATAAAAGTATGGCTGAAAAGCAGGATGAAATCCAGAAGTTTGTGCAGGTATTCAAAGATAATTATAAAATGGATGAGCTTACTCCTCAATATTTAGAGCGTATGGCTTGTTTAACTGTTACATACATTGGCTTATTCGAAGAATTTAAGCTTGACGTTATTTCTG
Source organism: Clostridia bacterium (assembly GCA_045648525.1). GTDB lineage: Bacteria > Bacillota > Clostridia > Christensenellales > QALW01 > UMGS1322. The sequence goes on along the minus strand of JAZROC010000313.1, from coordinate 1,129 downwards.
CAGAATGTTGGACGGCAACACCTCTTATGTTTGATGGTCTTGCACCCTGCGCAGTTTACGGCATTTTAAATGATTTAGGCTATCTTATAAGCTGTGAAAGCGATATTCATTGCGCAATGACAATGGTGCTTCTTGAAAGTGCTGCTATGGGCAAAAAGAGACCTTTCCTTGGTGAGTTTACCGTTCGTCACCCTGAAAATAAAAACGCAGAACTTTTATGGCATTGCGGACCTTTCCCGCTTTCTGTTAAAGCGCCTGATTCTGAAGCTCGTCTTGTAAATCAGCGTGAGTGGTTCAGGGGTAAAGACGGTGAATATACATTAGCACGTATTGACCAGGAAGAAGGCAATTATATGATTCTTTCGGGCAAATGCAAAACCGTTGCAGGACCTCAGACTCACGGTACATACATTTGGGGTGAATTTGACAACCTTCAGAAATGGGAAGACAGGCTTATTGATGGTCCGTACATTCATCACTTCGTTGAAATTGAGGGTGACTTCAATAAGGAAATCCGCGAGTTTACAAAGTACTTTAAAAATTTGAGCATAGATAAAACATTAGATTAAAAGGAGAGAGTAAAAATGCAGAGAAATGAATTTTTAAATGCAATGATACTTACTGAACTTGAAGATGCAGTTGGTATCGAAAACTGTTCAATTAAAGAAATTGATAAGGTAACACACAGTGTTGACTATTTCTGGCTTTCACGTATGTGGGCAGACCGCGGCAAAATTATGCCTGAAGCAGATTTCGTTGTTGCTCCCAAAGACGCACAGGAAACTTCAAAAGTTTTAAAAATTGCTAACTATTATAAAATCCCCGTAACCACATGGGGCGGCGGGGCAGGTAGTCAGGGCGGTGCGCTTCCCATCTGCGGTGGTATTATCCTTGATACAAAAAGAATGAACCAGATTTATGAAGTAAATACTGATGCAATGTATATCGAATGTGGTACAGGTGCTATTTATAAGCATATTGAATGGGCCGCAAATGAAGTTGGCAAAGCAACAATGCATTATCCTTCTTCACTTACCTGCTCAACAGTAGGAGGTTTCCTTGCTCACCGCGGTATTGGTGTTGTTTCAACCAAGTACGGCAAAATTGATGATATGGTTCTTCACATGGA
>JAZROC010000312.1:0-4972 GCA_045648525.1 Clostridia bacterium | reverse complement strand
CGTTTTTGTTAACTTCAACTGCAACGAAAGCTTTATCGGGATTGCGCTTTGCAAGCTCGCAGATAAATGCGCCTTTTCCGCAACCGATTTCAAGCTCAACCTCGTCCTTGCCCAAAAGACTTTTTAAATCAAGATAGCGTTTTTCCTTTAAACTTTCGGTAATGCTGGGGTGACTTTTTTCAAGTATTGAAAGAATATCAGGATACATTAAAAGCATAGAATCCAGATTTCTTTTTTTCTTCATTCTCATAAAAATACTTCCTTTTTTTGTGGTAAGCACATTATACCATAAATTGCATTTATTGGTAAATAAAAAAATTTACAAAAAAACAAAAAATATTACTTTATCCTGTTTACAAAATTAAAATAATTTAGTACAATAATACCGAATATATGTTTTTTACTTCAGGAGGATTTTTTTATGGCTGATTATTTGGAAAACCTTACTTCGTTACCCTTTGCTCCTTTAGGCATTATTGCTATGCCCGGTTGTGAGGAAATCGGTAAAAAAATTGATTTCTATCTTACAAAATGGCGCAAGGAAAGGGAAAGCGAATTTAAAGACGATGCATCTTTCGTTGCATATGAGCGCGATACTTATATGATTGACGTTACCTGCCCACGTTTTGGCAGCGGTGAAGCTAAAGGTGTTATTCATCAGTCTGTGCGCGGTCTTGATATGTATATTATCTGTGACGTTTTCAATCATCTTCTTACATATAAAATGTACGGTCAGCAAGTACCTATGAGTCCTGACGACCACTATGCAGACCTTAAGAGAATCATTGCGGCTATCGGTGGCAAGGCAAGAAGAATCACCGTAATTATGCCTATGCTTTACGAAGGTCGTCAGCATAAGCGTTCAGGCAGAGAATCACTTGACTCTGCAACCTGCCTGCAGGAGCTTGTTGGCATGGGTGTTGATAACATTATCACCTTTGATGCCCACGACCCCAGAGTTCAGAACGCTATCCCCGTTCACGGCTTTGAAAACGTTATGCCTACCTATCAGATGATTAAAACTCTTGTGAACGCAGTTCCTGATATTCAGCTTGATAAAAACCACCTTATGATTATTTCACCCGATGAAGGCGCAATGGGCAGAGGCATCTACTTCTCCAGCGTTTTAGGCGTTGATTTGGGTATGTTCTATAAACGTCGTGACTACTCTGTTGTTATTAACGGCAGAAACCCCATCGTTGCACACGAATATTTAGGTGCTGACGTTTCAGGTAAAGACCTTATTATCGTTGACGATATGATTTCTTCAGGCGACAGCGTGCTTGACCTTGCATACAAGTTAAAGGAATTAAATGCTAAAGACATTTACGTTTGTACAACCTTTGGTCTTTTCTGCGAAGGTCTTGAGCATTTTGACGAGGCTTATGAAAAAGGTCTTATCCGCAAGGTGTTTACAACAAATGCTATCTGCACCACTCCTGAATTAAAGTCAAGAGAATGGTATTGCAGCGTTGACCTTTCGAAATATATTTCTTACATTGTTGATACACTTAACCACGATGCTTCAATAAGCGAGCTTCTTGATCCATCGGCAAAAATTAACAGCCTTCTTGTTAAAGCAGGCAAAAGATAAATAAAAAAATAAGCAGCGCCTTAAAAATACGCTGCTTGATTTTTAAGAAAAGGAGGCGCGCGTTATGGCACGAAAAGAAAATGACGGTTCAAAAGGGCTCAGCGTAGTTTTAGTTATTCTTATAGTGCTTTTACTGTGCGCTCTTTTGTTCTTATTTAAGGTGTATGAAATTGACCTGCCCTTTTTCAAAGAACCTCAAAGCAAATTTGAACGGTTTTTGGAAGAAAACAACTATCAGGGCGCATACACTATATATGTAAATTCCAAAAATCCGGAAAACGAAAAGAAACAGTTAAAAAATCATCTTGATGAGTTTTTTGAATTGTGTCAGTCTGAAGAGTATTCTGAAACAACGTGGACGGAATATCGCGGTCTTGAAATTTTTAACGACGATATTCAAAAAAGCGTTCTTGAAAGAATGGATAACGTTGTGTACAGATACTATAACAATGAAATTTCAGAGGACGATGCAAAAAAATATCTTTCCCGCCTTTCCGATTTTTCTTTTACCGATGATAAGTACGAGGAATGTAAGGAATATCTTAAACTGAAAGATTTTTCTGAAAAAGCCTACCTTGAAGGCGTTAACCTTTATAATCTTGGTAAGTTTGAAGAATCGGTGAAATCCTTTAAAAACGTAAACGAGAAAGATACCTTACGCTATCCTCTTGCTAAAGACGCCATTGAAACTATAAAAAAAGTCTGGGGCGAGCAACTTATTAAGGAAGCGGAAGGATTTTTGGAAGTTTATAATAAAGAAGGCGCCCGTGAGATTCTTGAAAAGGCAATAGAAGTTTTCGGCACCTTTGAAGAAGCAGAAAATATGCTTTTAAAACTTGAACCTGAACTCGAAACCTAAAAAATAACGGAGAGTAAAAGATAATGAAAAAAGTTTTATGTATCATTCTTGCATTAATGCTTATCCTGCCTTGTTTTTTAATGATAAGCGTTTCTGCAGAAGGCGAAAAGGCTGAAATTATCGGCGCAAACCTTAATATCGGCACAAGCCTTAGCCTTGATTACTACGTGACCTTTGATGGTGATATTGAAAAAGCTTCAATGTGCTTTACCACCTCAAACGGCAGAGTAATCAATAACGTAAAGGGCACTTTTGACGAAAGTCAGAATGCCTACAAATTTACATACACGGGCATTAACCCTCAGTGTATGACCGAAAACGTAAAGGCTGAATTTATTTATAACGGTCAGGTTATTGCATCAAAAGACGAATACAGCGTAAAAACTTATGCAGATAACCTTGCAAAGCTTAACGCAAGTGACCTTAAATATAATTCTTCACAGTTTAAAGCTTTCAGAACGCTTTTGGCTGATATGCTTGTTTACGGTGCAGTTGCGCAGGAATACAGAGGTTATAACACCACTCTTTTGGCAAACACTTCAAGTTGGATTAACGTTTACAACACAACCTTTGCAAAGCCTTTGGGCGTAAGGGTGGTTGAAAAGAATTCAGATGCAAACAACCGTGTTACCGGCCTTGGTGTTAATGTGGCAAACGTAAACAAAGTTTATTTTAAAATGACGCTTACTGATGATATCACCGTTCAGTTAAACGGCAAAACCGTTGATAAAAGCGACCTTATTTTAAATTCTGATAACAATTACGTTCTTTATTCAGAAGATATCAAGGCAACTGACTTTGATAAAGTTTTCACTCTTACTTTAATTAAAGACGGTGCTGAAATTTCAAAGGTTCAATATAACGTTAACGCATATATTGCCCAAAAATATAATGATGATAACTTTGGCGCAATCGTAAGAGCATTGTCTGTTTACGGTTTTTCTGCAAAAAATTACTTTAAAGCTATGAAAGCGCAGACCGAGGGCGGAGATTTCGATATTGAAGACGACGTGCTTGATGAAGTCAAAAACTATATTCCTGAAATTCAGAGCAATCTTAACGACGCTCCTTTAGGTACAAAATTGCCTGCAAACTGGGGCAAACTGGGCACAATTACCGTTGAGGTTTCCGAAAACGGATATACGGGCAACTGTATTCACGCAAGCTATCCTGCAGGTAACACTTACAATTATTTAACTCCTCAGTTAAATATTAAGCCTTATATTACTGAATCAGGCGCATATGAAATTACCTTTAAATATAAAGTAAAGGGCACTACTGAAGATAAATCGGCATTCTCAGTTGCTGTGCGTACCGATTCTGCAACTTCCTTTGCAAATCAGACTGATGCACCTTATTACGCATCTTTAACAGGTGCAGGCTCAATAGCAAATGACGTTTGGTACACTTTTAGTGATTATCTTTACGTTAGGAAAGCCGACCTTGATAAAGGCGGTACTTGGAAAATAAGCCTTCATATGATGCAAACTTCAATTACTGACGTTTATATTGACGACGTTACCGTTACAAAAGCGGTGTTTGATGCAGAGCCTCAGGCTGTAACAAAGGCAGAAACGTGGGTTAAAAACGAAGTCGTTCTTATTTCTGATAAGTGGTACGAAGACGCTTTCTACGAAGTTGACGTTGACCTTATGTTAACAAACGGTGTAACAACCTACAAAATCCCTGCTTTCTGGGATGGCGATACCGTTTGGCGCGCCCGTTTCGTTTGCCCAACTGAAGGCACTTGGACTTATACTACGGTTTGTACTGATACGAGCAACAAAGGCTTACACAACGTAACAAATACCTTTGAGTGTACGGAGTATTCAGGCGACCTTGATATTTACAAGCACGGATTTATTAAAACAGAACCTAACAAAAAATACTTTATGTATGATGACGGTACGCCTTTCTTCTATTTAGGTGATACCCATTGGAATCTTGGTGCAGAAACTACCGAAGTTACCAATACCGTTGCCGATAAGCGCGCAGAACAAGGCTTCACCGTTTGGCAGAGCGAGCCTTTAGGTTCAAACATCAACTTCCAGAACGGTGTTACTGCTGCAGATATCAAACCTTTGAAAAAATTCGATGCAAAGTTTGAGTACATCGCATCAAAGGGACTTGTTCACGCCAACGCGCAGTTTGGTTTCCCCTCTGAAATGAAAAATATCGTTATTAATAACGGCGGTTTTTCTGAAACTGCAATTTTAGGCACGGGCACTCATAAAGAGGGCAATGTTTTGCTTTATGACGTTTCCGATGAAGCAAAGGTATATTTAGAGAAAATTTCACGCTATTGGGTAGCAAGATATTCAGCATATCCTGTAATGTGGACTTTAGGTCAGGAAGTTGACGATGACTTCTATTGGGAAAAGACTGATGCAGATGCTCAATACAACGGACACGAGCAGTGGGGCTACGTAAATAACCCCTACAAATACGTTGCTGAATATATTAATAAGCACGACCCATATAAGAGCGAGTTAACGGGCCATCAGGAATACGCTTCCGCT
>JAZROC010000311.1:0-2727 GCA_045648525.1 Clostridia bacterium | reverse complement strand
AAACCATTGATAAGTGTACTCACAATGCTCAAGCCAGTTAAGTTTGCCCGTTTCGTAGCCAACGTTAAAGAACTGAATTACTATTGTATCTCTTTCGTCTGTTGCAATTGAGTGATATCCCGTTTTTTCAGGAATGAAATATGACGGGTTATCAAAACGCGGAATAAGTTTCCACCACTTAACGTCAGTTAAGAAATTGCGCATATATTTTGCAAGCTGAATAGACGTATCGTTGTGAATCATTTTCGACCACTCGATTTTCTTATCTTCAACGGTAACGGTGTCAACACCGTCAAAGCGGTCATCGTCCATTCTGAAGCGACAACGGTAGAACCACATATCCTGCGCACCGTAGCCGTAGCCGTACATACCGTTCAAAAATGCAAGCCAACCTAATGTTCTTGCACCGAAAGATTTTGTTGCAAGATATTCATAGCTTGGCTCGTACAAAATACCAACCTTGCCCTGACCATTAAGCCACAAATCCTGACCCTGAATATAGTCAATAGGCTCGCTTCTCTTCTGCGCCCACTGTATTGCCCACCAAGAATGACCTTTAACCTTTCTGAAAGCCGATGACGAAATGGACGTACATTCAAGCCCCGGAGGAGGATTTATGGAGAAAAATTCCATATGTGCCGTCAACGGTTGTTTGTGGGGGTCGTTTTCATAAAGATATTCAGCCTGATATTTATAGGGGTTAGTTTCTGCAGTATATTCCGTCTGGTGCTTTAAAAGATAATAAAAATCGTTGTCAACTTCCTGCGCCATTGTCCAGAGGCACGGATATGCAGAGTATCTTGCCACCCAATATTTAATAAGACGTTTAACATAGTCAACGTCCTTCCAACGCTTTTTCTTCAAAAACTCTTTGGGGAAGAAAAGCTGTGCGTTGGCGTGTACCAAGCCTTTATCGGCAATGTACTTAAAACGTCTGTCCATATCCCAAAAGCCTTCAAGATCCTTTTCAAAAAAGCCTTCGGAAAGATTGTATTTTGCATTGATAGGCTCACTTTGATACACGGTAAAGCCTTGCTCTGCACGGGCATCAACGATATATTTAAAGTGAGAATCGCACTTAAGGTCGCCTGCGCGTTCACCGGGAGAATCAAATTCTTCGGTAAGATACGTCCAATGAGTATCACCTAAATAGAAGAAAGGAGTCCCGTCATTATATGTAAAATAGCGAACGTTTTTTGTGGTTTTCAAGAAACCGCGCTTATAGATTTCTTTGTCACCGTCATATTTTATACATTCTACTTCGCCTTTACCCGTAAGGCTCTTATTATCCTTATCGGTGCAGGTGACTTCATATTTCCATACGCCAACTTTTGGAAGTGCAAAACGGATTTTCCAAGTGTTGTTACCGTCCCAAAAACCAGGCACAACCATTTTTTTGCTTCCTAAAGTAAAGACTGCTGAAATATCAACGTCCTCAAAGGGATTTTCATAAGTTTTGGTGCTTTTGAAAGAAATTTCATCAGCAACCCAAGTCATAACTTTCATTTTTTACCTCACGCTTTTTCAACAAGTAATACCATATCTGAATTTTCAGGTTTTTGCTCTATATGATAAATTCTGTGAGCATCGGGATAGAAGGTTTTCTTTTCTGAATACTCGTTTGTTCTCGGGTTAAACCATTGATACGTGTACTTGCACTTATCAAGATTCATAAGTCTGCCCGTTTTGTAGCCGTTTTCCTGACCGTAGTTACAGAAATAAATTACCATAGTCTTTCTTTCGTCCGACGCAATGGCGTGGTAATTTTCACCGTCAGAAACAAAATATGCAGGATTGTCAAAGCGCGGAACAAGCTTCCACCACTCCAATTTTTCAAAGAAATCGCGCATATATTTAAGGTGCTTTACAGTTTCATATTCAAGGGAAACGGTCCAAGGAGTCTGTTTATCTTCAGGTGTAACGATTTCAAGACCGTCGTTAGTTTCTCTGTGAATATCATAGGTGCTCTTATAGAGCCATATGTCAATGGCGCCGTAGCCGTAGCCGTAAAGACCATTTAAGTATGCAAGCCAGCCTTCACTTCTTGCGCCTAAACTTTTTGTCCACAAGCCTTCGTAGCGTGATTCATAAAGAATTGAAACCTTGCCCTGACCGTTAAGCCAGCCATCCTTACCGAAGGTATAGTCAATGGGACTGCCAAGCCCCCTTGCCCATTGATAACCCCACCATGAATGACCATCGACCTCGCGGAATGAGGATTTTGAAGGTGAAGTGCCGTCAGCACCGGGGCGTGAATCAACGTTAAAATATTCCATATGGGCAGTTAAAGGCTGTTTAAAGGGGTCAGCCTTATAAAGACCTTTTGCAATATCCTTAAAAGGATTATCTTCCCTTTCAAACTTTTTCTGGTCACCGCGTGTGAAATAGAAATCGTTATCAACTTCCTGCCCTAATGTCCACAAACACGGATATGCGCCATAGCGGGCACCCCAATATCTGCCTAAACGCTCAAGATACTTTTTATCCTGCCAACGTTTAAGCCATATTAACTTGCTCGGAAATTTAAGCTGAGCGTTTGCGTGCACAAAGCCGTGGTCCGCAATATATTTAAAGCGTCTGTCAAGGTCCCTAAAGCCTTCAATATCGCTTTCAAACAAGCCTTCGGAAAGGTCGTACTTTGCATCAATGGGCTCACTTTGATAAACGGTGAAACCCTGCTCCCTACGTCTGTCAACGATATATTTGAAATGGGAATCGCACTTAAGG
>JAZROC010000310.1:0-3839 GCA_045648525.1 Clostridia bacterium | reverse complement strand
GATCCGACTTATTGCAGGCAGCGAATCTGCTTCAACAAAGCTTATCCGCTCACTTCCCGGTGTTCATTACGTTGAAGGCTTAGGCGTAAGGGAAAAGGACACCGTTGATATTTTAGTTGAAACGGAAAAGGGCGTTGATATCAGAAGACCTATGTTTAACGCAATGGCAAAGGCTAATATGCCTATTTTAATGATAAAATATGTTGACGTTACTCTTGAGGATATTTTCCTTAAGTTAACCGGAACGGAAAGGGAGATTTAATTATGTGGGCAGTATGTAAAAAAGAATTACAAAATTACTTTTATTCTCCCATAGGCTACGTGTTTATTGCAATATTTATGCTTATAAGCGCAGTAATATTCTTTAACATTAACCTTACGCAGAATGCTTACGGTACGGGCTATTCAGGGGCAGGTGACTATGCAACCTCTCTTCAGAATATGACTATTTACTTAAGTTTTATAACACCCGTTCTTACCATGCGTATTTTTGCAGAGGAAAGACGTAATAAAACTGACCAGCTTTTTCTTACCTCGCCAATAAGCATTACAAGTGTTGTTTTAGGTAAATATGCAGCGTGCCTTACCGTGCTTTTAATTGCAATGCTTCTTAATCTTATTTTCCCCATTATGCTTGCAATTTATACCACCGCAGGCACTATGAGTGTTGCAATGCTCTTCGTGCAGTATATAGGCTTCTTCCTTATCGGTGCAACCTTTATGGCAATCGGTGTGTTCATTTCATCAATGACTGAAAGTCAGGTTGTTGCCGCAGTCGTAAGCTTTGCAGTTGCGTTCGTTATCTGGCTTGGTAACAGCGTAATTTCAAATATAGGTGGCGGTCTTGCTTCAGCAGTTGCCTCATCAATAAATATGCTTGCCCGTTATCAGAACTTTGCTGACGGTATCGTAGGTCTTGCGCCTATTATCTATTACGTCAGTGTATCGGGATTATTTATGTTCTTGACTGTTCGCGCAATCGAGAGAAGAAGATGGACGGGGGTATAAAAATGAAAGAAAAACTTAAATACGGTGGATTTTCAATCGTTATAACCGTGCTCGTAATAATAGCCGTTCTTGCAATTAACGTTCTTGCAACTTACGTTGAAAACAATAACGGTCTTCGCGTAGATTTTACGCCAACCAATTCTTATACTCTTGACAGAACTGCCGAAGCCGCAATACGCGATTTAGGCTCAAACGTTGTTATTTATACTTTCATTCCCAAAGGTCAGGCAAGCAAATACAGCGCATATACACAAAATATTGCCGCAATGTTTGACGGTGCCAGTGATAAAATTTCCTATACGAACGTTGACCCCGTTGTTAACCCTTCAAAACTTCAACAGTTTTCAAGCGACACCAAAAAACTTGAAACTTTCTCTGTTGTAATCTGCGAAGAAGGAAATGAAAATAATTATCAGGCTTTTAATGAAAGCGAGTTCTATGAGTACAACAGCACAACTCAAAAGGAATATTTCGTGCTTCAGCGCGTGCTTACAAGTGCACTTATCTATATGCGCACCGGTGTAAGACAGAACGTTTATGTACTTACCGGTCACGGAGAAGATTTTGATGAAAATACTCAGATAATGATTAACCGTATCAGACGTGAAAACTGTAACGTTGAAGAAATCAATCTTATGACAGGTGAACATAAACTTCAGCAAGGTGACATTCTTGTTGTCCTTGAGCCTGCAAGTGACCTTTCAAAAGAAGAATATGAAGAAATCAGAACGTTTTTAACTGACAGTTACGGCAGAATGTTGTTTATGTGCTCACAGCTTTCTGATGATAGCGGTCTGCCTCTTACAAATTACAGAAATCTTCTTGATAACTTCCACATTACCCTTGATGATGGCTTTGTTGCTGAAACTGATAACAGAAATTATTATAATTCACCAAAACATATCAAGCTTATCGCAAACCAGAGTCACGATATTTCAAAGTCAGTTCGTTCTGCCGATGAACCTGTTTATGCAGACGAAACTGCAAGCTATTCATATAACTATAATACTGACATTGCAACAGGTACACATACTGAAACCTTTACAAACGTTTTAACAAGCTATCAGTCAAGTGTTTCTGTTCCGTGGGAAAAATCAAATGCCTTCGATGCAACTGAATACGAAATGGGTATAAAGGGTATCGCCTGCGCTTATGAGCGCAAGAATACAACCATTTCAGGTTCATTGGCAACAACTACAACACGTATCTTGCTTTATGGCTCTGAAACTCTTGCAACAGGCGAATATCTTGGTAACTCCAACATTCTCCGCAACGGTATTAACTGGCTTGCAGGCAGGGAAGCTGCCGATTCAATCGTAAGCGTTGGCATGTCCATTGACCTTACCGGTCACCACGTTAAACTTACTCAATTCCAGACACAAGCTTGGTTTATAGCACTTGTTGTTGTGGTTCCTGCGGCTATCTTTATGGTGGGTGTTGCAGTATGGTTCAGGAGGAAGAATCTTTAATGAATGAAGATAAATTTAATTTGACTGAATTAACTGACGAAGAAGATGCTTTAAAAGACGAACTTTTGTCCGTTGAAAAAAAAGATACTAAAATAAGACATCTGGGTATGAAAAAATCAATAATCATAATGTGCGTTGCAATTATTCTCGTTATTGCTTTAATTGCAGGCTATATGGTGTTTGGTGATAAAAAGGAAAATCCACAGACGGTTGAAATTATTTATGATTATGAAGTGACCGATATTTCAAAAATCGAAATACACAATAATATTGAAAACAGCGATATTATCTGTACTTCTTTTATGAACGGCACAACTCAGGCGTGGAATATTGAAGGTCAGAAATATGATGACGTTAATCAGACACGTGTAAAAAGTATTGCCCAGTTTGCTTCGCACCTTGAAAGTAAATACGTTGTAGAATATAATGAAAATACTCTTGCTGAATACGGGCTTAAAAGTCCATCGGCAATAGTAAAGGTGACCTATGCAAACGGTGAAACACAGACTGTTAACGTAGGCAATGAGTATGGCAACAGCGAAGGCGTTTACGTTTCTGTTGAGGGTAAAGACAAAATTTACGTTGTAAGCGATTATGCAAGAATTTATTTTACATATAAGCTTTCGGCATTATTGAATCTTCCGTCCCTTGCAAAAACAGGCGCAAGCGCGCAGATGGTTTCAGTTTTTGATGCTGAAAGAAATTTAACTGCATTAAGCTATACGGCTGACCCACTTTACGGCACGGAGGCGTGGTTCCTTATTTCACCTGCCGATTCTGAAACAAATTCAGAAGCCGTTGACGAATTTTTCAGTTATATAACAAATTTCAGCTTATATTCTTACTACTGCGACGAAGCAGGCGAGGATTTTGCGGTGTTTGGCTTCGATAAGCCTGAATACGAATTACAAAGTTATTCAGATTCAGGTGAGTTGCTTGACCATTTTGTTGTAGGCAAAGCACACGATGAAAATACTTTCTATTGTATGCTTATCGGTAAAGACGAAGAATTTAAAACGTCTCCGGTATATCTTGTTGAAAAGGAAGCACTTAAAACAATTTATGCAAACCCGGTAACTCTTGCAAACCCGTATTTGCTTTCTCTTAATATTAACTGGCTCCGAGGTGGCAAAATTACTATTGGTGAGGAAGTTTATGAAATTACCATCGACCGTCAGCTTAAATATGATGACGAGGGTAAGGTAATTTATAATGATGACGGCACTGAAAATACAATAAACACTTATTATATTAACGGCAAACAGCTTGATGAAACACAGTTCAAGTATTTTTACAGAACCTTCCTTTTCTTGCAGATTGAGGGCGTTGTGCCTGAAAATACACAAAGAAAAGAATGTGTTT
>JAZROC010000309.1:0-5306 GCA_045648525.1 Clostridia bacterium | reverse complement strand
TTCCTGAATCGTTATAAACAGAAGCGCCTATACCACCTTCAACAGTACCCGTAGAAGATTTTATATATTCAGAAAGCTCATCTTTTGTAAAATAATAAGCGTAATCATCATTAAGAGATGCCGCCATTCCTTTTAACGCATAATCAACAACATAATCACTGTCGTGGTCATCTATTGCGTATTCTTTTATAATCTGATGTGCCGTATTCAATAATCTGTTTTGTTCAACAGTAAGTGCGTTTTTGTTTAAAATATTCCCTGAAATAATATTGAAAAAATATCCGCATACAAAGCTTATAAAAATTATAAGTAAAACAGATACAAAAGATATTTTTTTCCTTTTCATTTTAACACCTTACTTACAGCAATATATATTCTTAACGCAACGGCATCGTGGAAATTACGCATATTGAAGCCAGTATCTTTCTGAATTTTATCAAGCTTGTAAATAAGCGTATTCCGATGAAGATAGCAACACTTTGCTGTTTCACTTATATTCAGATTATGCTTAAAAAATTCCAATGCAATTTCAATAGCTTCGTTATCAAGGTTACGCTTTATTTCGTGTGCCTTATCTTTTAAATCAGCAAGAGCATTCTGCGGTAATTGAGAGATAATAAGCTCAGGCAGTATATTTGAGAAAAACCACACACCGCCGCTATAAGAAACCTTTTTGCCAACGTTAATTGCAGAAAGAGCCTGTTCAAAAGCATCAGATAATTGAGAAGCATTCTCTGTTGTGCAGCTTACACCAATATAGCAATCAGTATTAAGCTCCTGAAAAGTTGCGCTTATTGCGCCTGCCATTTCGTCAGAATCAATATCGCCTTCAACGCAAATAACTGCAACGCGATTAGAATCAAGTCCAACAACGATAATATTATCATCTTCAAACAATTCTTCCAGTGGTGCAATATAGGTAGAAACATCGTCTCCTACTTCTGCAACAAAAACGCGTCTTGCTTCGTCAAACATAAAATCATAACGCGAACAAAGATTTTTTATATCCGTACTTTCAGCACCAAATAAAAGATTTTTTAAAAATTCATTTTTTGTAAGACGTTTAGCGTCTTTTTTCTCCAAAAAATTTTCAAGAATTTTTTCATCAGCATAAAGCACGGAAATATTTCCGTCAGAAAGTGCCGTATATAATTTGCCACCTTCAATAAACGGAAGTTCTTTCTCAAGTATATATGACGGTAATACGTCATTTAACGCATTATCGCCAACTATTTTTCGTCCTGTTTTATCATAAATTGCAGTTTTCATAATAATCACCAATAACATTCTACCACAATTTGTATTTTTTTGGAAGCAAAAAATTAATTTATATAAAATTCAATGCTTTTTTGTCCTAAATATGCATTACCGTTTAATAAAATTTCTGAATGTCTGGGCTGGATTATATAGCAATCACCTGCAACATAATTTTCATCAACAAAAATAATCCTTTTATCTTTTTCTCCCTTTAAAATTTTTATAGTATTTTCACCTAATGAATTTTTGCGGATAACAACATATTCTGTATAATTATTTATTGGTATAAAAGATATTTCTGCTTGACGAATTTCGTTTAATTGCACTGTTATTTTTTCAGGCAATATTGGCTTATCCCAATACGAATTATATTTTACAGGTGCATTTTCAACATCGAAATATTCATAAATTACATCATTTTGTATATTTGATGCAAGATATATTTCTCCTTCGTTTTTTAACGAATAATTATCTATCTTAAGTTTGCTAATTCCCTTTGGTTTTTCAAAGGATTGATAGCCGTATTTTTCAAAAATTTTTTCAAAAATTTTTGCAGAAATTTTTGTAGGATAAGAGCTTCCCGTTACTGTATAAGGCAAGTACTGTTTTTCTGTTGTTTTATCAAAGCCAAGCCATACTGAAACAGTATGTGAGGGTACATAACCAACTGACCAAGCATCAGAATTTCCCTGTTCATTATACCCCACCGTCCCTGTTTTTGACGCGATTTTATTTTGTAATTTACTATGTCCATTGTTCTCTTGTTTTGAAACATCGCAGAGAATATCCGTAATTAAAAAAGTTGTATTTTCAGAAAAAACTTTTTCGTTTTTGGCTTTATATTCATATAAAATTTTTCCATTATTATCTGTTATTTTTTTTACACAATATGGTTCAACATATTCGCCTTTTCTTGCAAGCATTGAATATGCACCTGCCATTTCCAACGGCGATGTACCATACTTCATTCCACCTAATGCAAGGGCAAGATGATTATCTTCTTTATCAAAAATTATTCCTGCTTTTTCTGCAAAATTTTTGGAATATTCCAATCCGTTTTTTTCTAAAATTTCAACGGCAGGAACGTTTAGAGAAAGGCTCAATGCCTGACGTACTGTTGCTTTTCCATAATATACATTTTTAAAATTTGTGGGTTTGTATCCGGAATAATTTTTTCTGTAGTCATCAATTAAAGTAGCTGTGGTAATGCTTTTATTTTCAAAAGCGGGTCCAAAGACAAGTATTGGTTTTATTGTTGAACCGGGTTGACGTTTCGCTATGGCACGATTAAACAATCGCAATCCCTCGTGTTTTCTTCCGCCTATCAGTGCAGATATTGCCCCGGTATTATTATCAATTATAACCGATGCAGACTGCACATTTTCATCAAAAAAATTTGAATTATCCTCATAAACTTCTTGCAAATTTTGTTGAAGATACGTATCAAGAGAGGTGTATATATTGTATCCGCCTGCCAGAAGGTCATCAACGGAAACATTTAATAGTTCTGCACTTTCCAAAAAAACGTAATCTGTATAATATCCGTAATCTTTGTGTTCAGTTTTTTCTATAATTTCATTTTTTTCATTTTTATATTTTTCAAATTCTCCCTCGCTTATATATTTATATTTTTTCATTTGAGAAAGCACAACATTTCTTCGCAAAACAGCATTTTCCATATTAATATGCGGTGCATATTTCGATGGTGCTTTTAATATTCCAACAAGCATTGCGCCTTGTGAAACCGATAAATCTGTTGCATCAATGCCAAAATATGCCTGCGAAGCCGCTTGAATACCATATGCACCTCTTCCAAAATACACAAAATTAAAATACATTTCAAGTATCTGGTCTTTGTCGTATTGTTTTTCAAGTTGCAACGCAAGCAAAGCTTCATTAAATTTTCTTAAAAAAGTTTTTTCGTTGGTCAAATGAGAATTTTTTATAAGTTGTTGCGTTATCGTGCTTGCGCCTTCCTTTAAACTTCCGGAAGCAATATCACTGACAATGGCACCAAATATCCTTTTTATATCAATACCGTTATGCTGATAAAAACGAACGTCTTCTGTAGAAATAAGCGCATCTATTACGTGCTTGGGAATATTTTTTATAGAAATATTTTTTCGGCTCTGCCCTCCATCTAAAACTGCAAAAACGTTATTATCATTATCGTATATGGTAAGGGTCTGGGATATTTTTGTAATTTTTTCAACAGAAAGGTCCGGTACTTTTGATGCCATCACACAAAAAAATATTACAATTATAAGAAGTGGCACAAAAACAATGTATTTAATTTTATTTTTTACCATAAAATCACCCTTTTTTTAGTATCATCGAATATAAAAATAATATGCAAATTATTGCCAAGTGCAGAAAATTGTGATATACTGTTAATATAAAAAACGTTAGGAGAATTTTTATGATTTGCAGAAAATGCGGAGTCAAAAACAGAGAAACAAGTTCAAGATGTTTTCACTGCGGTGCATCACTTACAAAAAGGCCTATTTCCAATGAAATTATTACCGAAACCACCGACAGTGTAAGCGAAATAACCGAAAGTGTTATTCCTGAAATTGTTGTCCCTTCTGCCGATGATAAAATAAACGCAGAGGAATATGAAATTCTTGAAGAAGTTCAACCAATTTCTGAAACTGCAACAGATGAAGTGATTTCAGATTTCATTGAAGAAAACAAAAAAGATGTTCTTGACGAAACTGAATCTATACTTTACACCGGTGAAGATGTTTTGGAAATTGAAGAAGAATTAACTATTCCTGAAAGTGAAGACATTCTCTATACAGGTGAAGATATAAATGAAAATGATAGTGTCGAAGAAGACATTGAAGAGCAAGAGTTTTACGAAAACGTTTTATATACGGGCGAAGATATCGATGCTAACGACCCCGAAGAAACTATTGAAGAAATTGAAGAAATTGAAGTAAACGCCGATATTCTTTACACCGACGAAAGTGAAAACATTGAAGAAACCGACGATACCGCTCACCTCATAACAGAAGAAAATACCGATGTAGTTTTTACCATTGAAAACGATGTTATTGATAACGAAAATGACGAAATAACAGAAAATTCTGATAACAATAATGAAAATGAAATTTCTGCCTTTGAAGTTACCGAACCTGACGAAAACATTGAATTTACTAAAAAAATCAATAAGAAAAAATTTCTTTGGTTATTATTGATTGTTCCAATAATTATTTTATTGATAATCGGCTATTTAATTTTTGATTATCTTAAACCGCTTACAAATTCCCCCGATAACAGCATAACCGCCATTTTAAAAATAGCTGAACCTGAAATTTCAAAGAAAACCGATGAAAAAGGCGATTATATTCACGCTGTTTTTTATGGCAAAGCCGGTGATATTTTAAAATTAAAATGTAATGATACATCGTATAATTTTACAACAGATAAAATTGAATTAAAACTTTATCTTGAAGACATTTTTCCTTCTGACTACGTATTTAATTCAAACAATGTAAGCGTAGATTTACAAGCGCATTATTTTAGAGATAAGGAATACTTATGCAACACACCTTCCTTTGATCTTGCAGTTCCATCAATCGAAACTGATTTAACAAGCGAAACTGTAAAGTTTGATTTTTCAGAAAAATACGATTTGAATTTTTGGATTGAAAAAGATGCAAAAGTTATGCTTAACAACGAAGAACTTATTCAAAATAATTTGGGAATTATAAATCAATCAATTTCTCCAACTGAAGAAATAACAAACTTTGAACTTAAACTTACAAAACCCTATCACCAGACAGTTATTAAAACAATAACTTTTGAAAAAGAAGAAAAATCGCTAAACCTTTCAATTTCATCAAAGGTTGAAAAAATTCATAGCGGCGCAACAGTAACACTTACATATATTGCCGATAAAAACGCTTCTATATATTCAAATCTTCCCGTTTTAGCATTAACTCCATCAACGGAGACACCTGACGCGTTTGACGTTACGTTAGATATCTCAAACTGCCCCTACGGCATAGTTGATGCGGCAATAACTGCAAAAGTTGGCGATGATT
>JAZROC010000308.1:0-8320 GCA_045648525.1 Clostridia bacterium | reverse complement strand
AGTACACTATATATAATGACGGTCTGCTCGTTTATGAAATGGAAGTAAAACCCTTTGGTGATATGCCCATTCCTCCTGATTTTGGTTCAGCAGGTGCCGACGACCCCTTAACACCCAGACTTCCTCGCTTTGGCGTTTGCTTTAAGCTTTCAAAAGATTTTGAAACTGTTAAGTGGTACGGCAGAGGTGAAGACCACGCTTATGAAGATACGAAGGAAGCCGCACCCGTTGGCATTTACGTGCTTCCTATTGACAAGATGAACTTTATGTATGACGTTCCGCAGGAAACGGGTTCAAGATGTGATACACGTTACGTTCAGGTTAAAAACGGCAAAACCAACTTTACCGTTTACGGCAATGATAAGTTCTCCTTCCAGTATCACCCCTGGCACATTGATTCTTTGAGAAATGCCCGCCACAGAAGTGAGGTTAAAGAGGATACTTCCAATTACCTTTATATTGACTACAAAATGCGCGCAATCGGTTCATTCTCTTGCGGTCCTAACCCCGAAAGACATCTTGATTTTGAACCCCACGATTTCCGCTTCGTTTTCGCATTTAACGGTGAAAATACAGATGAGCCACAGTATTTCCTTAAGAACATAGGAAATAAAACCGAAAAACTTTCGGAAGTTTATGAGCGCGTTAAGATTGAAACGGAAAGAGAAATTATTGAGTGCAGAAATGCATAAATAATGTTGCAATTTTCATAAATTTGTTGTAAAATAATCTTATAAGATATGAAACGAGGATTTTTTATGACTTCAAAGAGAATTGCACTTATTGCACACGATAATATGAAACCTATCATCATTGAATGGTGCAAAGAAAACAAGGAACTTCTTTCACACCACTTCCTTTGCGGTACAGGCACTACTGCGGCAAGAATAAGCGAGGCAACGGGTCTTCCCGTTAAAGCCTATCTTTCAGGTCCTTTAGGCGGTGACCAGCAAATCGGTGCACGAGTTGCGGTAGGGGAAATTGACGTTGTTATTTTCTTCTCTGACCCCCTTACTGCACAGCCTCACGACCCTGACGTTAAGGCTCTTTTAAGAATTGCTCAGGTCTATGACGTGCCTATGGCATCAAACCGCGCCACCGCAAACTGTATTTTAAAGGTATTATCGGAATAAAAAAATCCTGCATTTGCAGGACTTGAGAAAATTAATAATAGCCCCCGCAATTTTTTGCAGGGGCTATGTCTTTATTTACTGAAAAATTGAGTTCCGGGTTTAATGTTTTCTGCGCCTAAAAGCTCTGTTACGGTTACTACTTTATAACCTTGAGCATAAAGCTTTTGCATAATTATCTTAAATGCCTGATAAGAATTTTCATAAATTTCGTGCATAAGAATAATTCTGCCGGGACCAACGGTATTCATAACGTTATTAACGATAATGTCAACTTCTTCCTGGGTGTTTTTCTTATGGCGCCAGTCCTCTGAATCAACGTTCCATTGGATAACTGAATAAGGGCAGGATTTAATGCGTGCGTTTGTAATTCTGCCACCAACAGGGCGCATCATCGTCGGTGCTTTGCCTGTATATTGCTTAATAAGTGCGGCAGTTTTTGAAAGCTCTTCATCAAAACGTTCATCAGAACATTTGTCGTAGTAAACTTCGTGGGTATAACCGTGAATCTGAATTTCGCAACCGTTATCGCTGGCATATTTAATGGCTGCACCGGTATTTTCATCAATTCTGTTGCCTATAATGAAGAAGGTTGCACCTGCGTTATATTGCTTGCAAACATCAACAAGTAATTTTGTGTATTTTGAGTGAGGACCGTCGTCAAATGTCATTGCAACGATTTTTTCTTTATAAGGTGTGGGCTTTGGTGTACCGGGCGCCTTTGTAGGAGAAATCGTCACAATGGGTGTAGGTTCGGGTGTTGGCTCCGGTGTAGGTGTGGGCGTGGGTTCAGGCGTGGGCGTTGCTTTTATAATAATTTCATCGGCAACGGTGCCCGAAGGAGTTAACGTAAATGCTTGCGAAAGGTCAAAAATACCTGTTCTTATGCTTTTGCCTTCAGCGGTAAAGGTAATTTCGTCAGCCGAAAAATTATGCAGAAAAGTGTTGGCCAATGCCTGAACTTTCAACTTCTGAATATCTGCAGACAAGGATGACAAATATACCCTGAACGCATCGGAAAAATCAATGCTAAGTTTGCGGAAAGTGTCAGAACCTTCGTTTTTAAAATCAATTAATGCAACGTCAGAAGAAAGAACGTCTGCTACCTTCAGTTTTTCAACTAAAAGACCTGCTGAAAATTCTTCTGCTTTAATTTGCCTTGATACGATAGTACCGTCGTCTGTATAATAAATTGTGAGAAGTATATTTTTTGAACAACCTGCCAAAAGAAGACAAGGTATAAGCAAACAAATTAAAACGTATTTAAGAAAACTTCCCATATGTATCGTACCCCTGCTAAAGATTTTCTATAGTATAACACAAAATATTGTATTTGTATATAATAATTTGTCGAATTTTCTGTATTTTTTTAGTTGCATTTTTTCAAAAAAGTGTTACAATATATTTGTTAATGGGGATATGGCTCAGTTGGTAGAGCGGTTGCTTCGCATGTAACAGGTCGACGGTTCGAATCCGTTTATCTCCACCAGAATGTTAAAAACCCCTGCAATTTAGGGGTTTTTATTTTTCTTGGCACGAATTTTACCAAAATCGGACGAAAAAACGTCCGATTTTTTATTTACCGAATCCGCTTAAATAGTTTTGGGGATTTACGTTTTTACCGTCTTTTTTCACTTCAAAATGAAGATGAACACCGTCAGAAGATTCACTTGATGCGCTGTTGCCTACCGCACCTATTGCCTGACCTTGCAAAACAGCCACGCCTTCCTTGATTTCGTCAGGGACAGATTCCAAAGATGAATAAACCGTTTCAAGTCCGTTCTCGTGGGCAAGTGTCACGGTAAGCCCCATAAGTTCATCTTCCGTAACGCTTAAAACTGTGCCGTCCTTTGCCGAAAGCACCAGCGTGCCTGCAGGGGCAGAAATGTCAAGTGCGGTATGTGTAGACCAATGATTCAACGTGTTGGAATAAACAAGGCTATCTGATGCATAACCTTTAAGCACGTTGCCCGTTGCAATAGGCAGAAGCATTGTGCTTGCAACCGTTGCATTTGATGATGCAGGGGCATCGCTTTCTGTAGGAGCATCTGTTGAATAAGGCGGAATTGTAGCCAATGCTTCATCGGTGTTTGCAGGGGCTTCTGCCGTAGCTGTAGCTGTTAATTTGGGCAATTCCAAAACAGGTGTTTCCTCGGGTTTATTGTTTAAGGAAACAGCCGCAGTTACGGCAAGCACGGCAACGCAGCATACCGCCAACAACGATGCCGCCTTTTTTGCAGAACGCTTTCTTAAAATAGTTTTGTTCGTTTTGTCTTTTATGGTACCAAGATTCATAAAATTTACACCTCCGAAAAATATTTTTGCCCCTTTTTTTATGGATATACATAATTTTGTGTAAAAACAATGAATAAAATACAAAATTTTTGTTTTCACGATATTGACATAGGCTTTTTAATTTGTTACAATATAATCAGCAAAAAATATACGGGAGGCTACTCATATGGGAAAAGAAAATTTTACAAAAAGCAGAATGATAAGTGATTTTGACCTTTATCTTGCTTGTGAAGGCACACACAGAAATCTTGATGAAATTCTTGGTGCACGCCCTGTTTTCAACAGTACCGGTCTTATTGACGGCTTCTATTTTGCACTCTGGGCACCGCACGCAAAGAAAATAAGTGTTGTGGGCGATTTCAATCAGTGGCAGGAAAACGTGCACAATATGGCAAAAATTCCCGATACGGATTTCTGGGAAATTTATGTTGAAGGTGTTCAAATAGGCTGTCTTTATAAATATTGTATAACAACCTCTGACGATAAAGTTATATATAAGGCTGACCCAATGGCAAAGTTCAGTGAGCTTCGCCCCAAAACAGCATCAATGACTTATGCAGATAACTATCGTTGGCACGACCTTTCCTGGTGCATTAAACATTCAAAGCCTCAGGACAAAAATCAGCCTATGGCAGTGTATGAAATGCATATGGGCTCGTGGATGCGCGGTCATAATAATGAAATCTTATCTTACAGCGACGTGGCTGATGCTTTAGTTAAATTTTTAAAGGAAAATCGCTATACTCACGTTGAAATTATGCCTTTGGCAGAACACCCATACGATGGCTCTTGGGGTTATCAGGCAACAGGGTATTTTGCGCCCACTTCCCGTTACGGCACACCTGCTGAATTAAAGTATTTTGTTGATATTATGCACCAGAACTCAATAGGTGTTATTCTTGATTGGGTACCTGCCCATTTCCCCAAAGATGCACACGGTTTAGCATTCTTTGACGGCGAGTGTCTGTATGAAAAAGATGCCAACGTTTCCGATTGGGGCAC
This sequence comes from Clostridia bacterium, assembly GCA_045648525.1. GTDB lineage: Bacteria > Bacillota > Clostridia > Christensenellales > QALW01 > UMGS1322. Next base: position 3,893 of record JAZROC010000308.1, on the reverse strand, counting down.
TTTGCAGTTCAATTTTGCATCGCCAATGGTAAGGCAGTTCCTTGTTTCAAATGCTGTTTACTGGCTTAAGGAATTCCACTTTGACGGCTTGCGCGTGGATGCAGTAAGCAATATGCTTTATCTTGATTTCTGTAAAAATAAAGGCGAGTGGACTCCCAACGCTTATGGCGGAAGCGAAAATCTTGATGCCGTTGAATTTATTAAAACGTTAAATTCAATCGTTAAGGAAAAGTTCCCGGGCGCATTGATGATAGCGGAGGAATCTGCAAATTATCCAAAGCTTACCACACCGCTTTCAGAGGGTGGTCTTGGCTTTGACTTTAAGTGGAATATGGGCTGGATGAATGATACTTTAGAGTATATGGAAACCGATCCCTTATTCAGAAGCGGCATACATAATAAGATGACCTTCTCAATGATGTATGCTTTTAATGAAAATTACATTCTTCCTCTTTCTCACGATGAATGTGTTCACGGCAAAAAGAGTCTTATTGATAAAATGCATGGTGAATATTACCAGAAATTTGCTTCATTAAAGGCATATTACGGATATATGTTTGCACATCCGGGCAAAAAGCTTCTTTTTATGGGCAACGAAATCGGTCAGTTTATGGAGTGGCGTTATTATGAGCAGATTGAATGGAAACTTCTGCAGTACGAAACTCACCGCGGTCTGTATGGATTTGTGAAAGATTTGCTTGCCATCTATAACGATAACGGAGCATTTTTTGAAAAAGATGATTCGTGGGACGGCTTTAAGTGGATTAATGCAGACGACAAGGATAGCAGCGTATATTCCTTTGCCCGCTTTGGTAATGATGAAACTGTTATCGCCATTATCAATATGACGCCTGTTGAGCGTTACGATTACTGGTTGTCAGCACCTAAAGAAGGCACTTACAAACTGTTGCTTAACAGTGATGATAAGAAGTATTCAGGTGAAGGCTTACCGGTTTTTGAAGAACTTACAACCGATAACGATACCAATGAATTTGAAAACCGTATTCGCGCAACGTTGCCGCCTATGTCGGTTCTCTACTACAAACTTGAAAAATAAAGTGAAAAAAATATCAAAACCGTCTTTTAAAAGGCGGTTTTGGTTGCAATTTATGAATTGAGGATTTTATAATGTATAGTGTTGAATGTGTTGCTATGCTTCTTGCCGGTGGGCAAGGTAGCAGATTAGGTGCTCTTACAAAAGAAATTGCAAAACCTGCAGTTCCCTTTGGCGGAAAGTATCGTATTATTGACTTTCCCTTGTCAAACTGCGCTAATTCAGGTATATATACGGTAGGTGTTTTAACACAGTATCGTCCTTTGGAATTAAATACGTATATTGGTAGTGGTCAGCCTTGGGATATGGACAGACTTCGCGGTGGTGCATTCGTGCTTCCGCCATACGTTAAGGGCAAAACGGGCGAGTGGTATAAAGGCACCGCCAATGCAATTTATCAAAATATTCCCTTTATTGAGCAGTTTAACCCTGAATACGTTCTGGTTTTGTCAGGCGACCATATTTATAAAATGGATTACCGCCGTATGCTTAATTATCATAAGGAAAAGGGGGCAGACTGCACCATTGCAGTGTTTAACGTACCTCTTGATGATGCAAGCCGTTACGGCATTATGTCGGCTCACGACGACGGCAGAATTTATGATTTTGCCGAAAAACCACAAAACCCCAAAAGTACTCTTGCCAGTATGGGTGTTTACATTTTCTCGTGGCAGGTTTTGAAAAAGTATCTTATTGCCGATGAGGAAAACAAAGCATCATCAAAGGATTTTGGTAAAGACGTTATTCCCGCAATGCTTAACGATGGTCTTAATATGTTTGCCTATGCTTTTGAAGGATACTGGAAGGACGTTGGGACCGTTTATAGCCTTTGGGAAGCCAATATGGACCTTTTAGGCACAGTGCCAAACTTTAATCTTTATGATGAGCATTGGCGAATCTATTCCCGCAATGAAGGCTTGCCCGGTCATTACATTTCACCAAAGGCCGAAATTAAAAACTGTTGTATTTCCGAAGGCTGTAAGGTTTTTGGTAAGGTTGAACATTCAGTATTATTTTCAGGCGCAGTTGTTGAAGATGGCGCAACGGTAACCAATTCTATTGTGTTGCCTTATTCCGTTATCAAAAAAGGCGCGGTGGTTGATAAAGCCGTTATTGCAAATAACTGCGTTATAGGCGAAAAAGCAGTTGTCGGCTGTGATGAGCCTAATATCCCCTGGGTTAAAGATAAAATGTGCACCAATGGTATAACTCTTATCGGTGACAGAGTTTCTATCGGCAAAAACGTGCGCGTCGGTAGAGAAATGATGGTTGAGCAGGATATTCAGGGAGGTGACGCAGATGAATAATACTTTAGGCATTATTATGGCAGGCAATTCAGGTCTTGAACTTGGCGAAATTACTAAAAACAGACCTATCGGTGCTGTGCCAATAGGTTCAAGATACAGACTTGTTGACTTTATTCTTTCAAATATGGTAAATTCAGGCATCGAGCGTGTCGGTATTCCCACTCAGGCCCATTACCGTTCACTTATGGACCATTTAGGTTCAGGTGCCGCGTGGGATTTAAATCGCAAACGTCACGGTCTTGTGGTTCTTCCGCCCCTTGTCGGCGCAGGAATGGACGTTCAGGGCGACCTTGACGTTTTAAACAGTATCATTGATTATATTTCTGCTTCGCATCGTCGCTACGTTGTTATCTGCGGCAGTGATATTCTTTATAAAACTACTTTCGATGATATGCTTGATTTTCATAAAGAAAATTCGGCAGACATCACCGTTATGTATAATAATATGCCCGATTGCGCTTCTTTGGCTCATCACGTTGGTTTGAAAACTGATAACGTTGGCAGAATTGTCGACGTTGAAATTGACCCTTCGCGTGCGTTTTCATCGCAAATTTCAATGGGCACATACATTATGGAACGTGAGTTTTTGGAATATCACCTTAACCGTTGCCTTTCACGTGGCTTGCACGATTTTGCAAAGGATATTCTTCTTCACGAAAAGGATAGGCTTCGCATTTTCGGCTATGAATACAAAGGCTACGTTGGCAGAGTGCATAATATTGCATCATATTTTAAGTGCAATATGGATATTTTAAAACAGACGGTAAGTGCTGAACTTTTTGAATCAGGTGACCCTGTTTACACCAAGGTTAAGGACGAAGTTCCCACCATTTACGGTGAAAATGCCAATATCAAAAATTCAATGGTTGCCGATGGTTGCATTATTAACGGTACCGTTGAAAACTGTATCATTTTCCGCGGTGTTCAAATTGAGGAGGGCGCCGTTGTTAAAAACAGCATCATTATGCAAAACTCTTTAATTCAAACCGGAGTTCAGTTAAATAACGCAATTATTGATAAATCCGTCATCATCCGCAAAAATAAAACGCTTATGGGACAGGAAAATTATCCGGTGGTGGTAGGAAAAGGCGCTGTGGTGTGACACGAGCACGAGAAATCTTCACAACTGCGTGTTGCATGCGGTATAATCACTCAGTCATTTGCCGCTATGCAAACTCCCTCGTGATTAACCTTTGCGCCACTGATTTGTGAATTTTCTCGCACTCGGTAAAATTTGTTTTTATTCTCAAAATAACAAGGAAGCGTTAATTTGCTTCCTTTTTTGTTCAAAAACACTTGCAAAAATACTGAAATATGGTATAATTTCACATATAAATCCTTTTAAGGAGAGAGAAAAATGATCGATATTAAATTTTTAAGGGAAAACCCCGATGTAGTTAAGGAAAACATAAAAAAGAAGTTTCAGGATAATAAACTTCCTTTAGTCGATGAGGTTATTGAGCTTGATAAAAAAAGCCGTAAGGCTAAAGTCGGAGGCCCAAGCGGTCTTAGGAAGACAAATTGGAGTAGCA
>JAZROC010000307.1:0-3728 GCA_045648525.1 Clostridia bacterium | reverse complement strand
CGATTTCGTGCTTTATTAAATCGTTTTCTTTGCCCTTATATTTTGCAATCTGTCTTAATGCAATGTTGTTTGCCCAGTTACCCCAGTCCCATAACTGCGAAGGATAAGAACTGTTCTTTGTTACAACGATACAATGATTTTTAAAATCACCGTAAGGCTCTGCCCAAAGTATTTCGGATAATTCAAGCATATATTCTTTTAATTTATCGTATTTCATAAAAAACATCTCCTTTTTTGTCAGTATAGCACATTAATTTAGTAATAGCAATGGATTTATATAAACAAAAACAGGACTTTTTCACACAACCTTTGACAAATAAAAAAGAAAAGTATATAATAATTGCAAGAATTGTTCGGGAGAAATGCAAATGGAAAATCAGCACATTTTAAAACTGTTAAGCAATAATAATTATTACGTGCAGGTGAACGTGTGCGTATATCAGACTTGGAAAAGCATAAAAAACTTTTCCTGCATCGGAAATCCTAAAGAAAACGACCTTTTGTTATTTGTTGACCACGCGAAAATAACTTACACAATGAAAAACGGAGAAAGTTTTTCATTAAAACACGGAGATATTGTGCATATTCCAACGGGCAAAGAATACGTATTGACCATTGATGAGCGTGATGAAGAAAACGGTGGCACCTACGGAATCAATTTTTTAATGTTTGATGAGGACCACAAACGCATAAGTCTAAAAAACAATAACGTAATAAGCAACGTTGATAATAAGCAGATTTTTGCCTATTTTCAGAAAATGAGCGTAATCAGTGATGCAGGCTTACAGTCATATGCAAGCTTGCAGGCACTTTTTTACGATATAATCGTTGCCCTTGCCAATAACGAAAAAAATAACGATATTAAAAATTTTTCAGTAATAAAAAAGGGTATTGAGTATATTGAAAACGATACTTCACTTTCTCTATCGGTTGCCGAAATATCAAAAATGTGCAATGTAACACAGAATTATTTCTGCCGTTTGTTTAAAGAATATTCCGGTATAACGCCTCAGGAATATTTACTTAAAGCCAAAATTTCAAAAGCAAAAATTGCCCTCAAGGAAACAAATTTGTCCGTTTTTGAAATAGCAGAACAATGCGGTTTTCAGGACGGCTCGTATTTTTGCCGTATTTTTAAGAAAAAAACGGGTGTGTCACCGTTAAAATACCGAAAATACAAAGATGATATTTTAATATAATTAATTATATATAATTCATTATCAGTTGACAAAATGTGCATATTGAATGTATAATTTATGCAGGAAAATTTTTTCTCTTATTAGGAGTGAAACTATGGATAAAGTAACTGAAATTTTTGCATCTAACGTCTTTAATGATGAAGTTATGCGCCAAAAACTTTCAAAGGAAGTTTATGAGGGCTTGCAGTGGACGGTAAAACACGGCCACCGCCTTGATATATCCATTGCAAATGAAATTGCAACTGCAATGAAGGATTGGGCAATCGAAAAGGGCGCAACCCACTTTACCCATTGGTTTCAGCCAATGACGGGTATTACCGCTGAAAAACACGATAGTTTTATTTCACCTTCTTCTGACGGCAAGGTTATTATGGAGTTTTCAGGTAAAGAGCTTATAAAGGGCGAATCTGATGCTTCAAGCTTCCCCAACGGCGGCCTCCGTGCAACCTTTGAAGCACGTGGTTATACCGCCTGGGATCCCACAAGCTACGCTTTTATTAAAGACGGTGTTTTGTGTATTCCTACAGCATTCTGCTCATACGGTGGACAGGCTCTTGATAAAAAGACTCCCTTACTTCGTTCAATGGAAGCTATCAACCGTCAGGCAATGCGCGTTTTAAAGCTTTTTGGTTCAGATGCTTCAAGCATTAAAACAACGGTTGGTCCTGAACAGGAATATTTCTTAATTCCGCAGGAGCTTTTTGATAAGCGCAAAGACCTTATCTATACAGGCAGAACTCTCTTTGGCGCAATGCCTTCAAAAGGACAGGAGCTTGATGACCATTACTTCGGTTCAATCAAACCCCGCGTTCACGCATTTATGAAGGATTTGGATAAAGAACTCTGGAAGCTTGGTGTTTTAGCTAAGACTGAACATAATGAAGCCGCACCTGCACAGCACGAGCTTGCACCTATTTTTACAACCGCAAATATTGCCGTTGACCATAACCAGCTTACAATGGAAATGATGCAGAAAATCGCCCGTGAACACGGTCTTGAATGTCTTTTGCACGAAAAACCTTTTGAAGGTGTAAGCGGAAGTGGTAAACACAATAACTGGTCAATTTCTACTGATACAGGCATAAACCTTTTAAATCCTGGTGAAACACCCTATGAAAACGCGCAATTCCTCTTATTCCTCTGTGCAGTTATCAAAGCGGTTCACGAATATCAGGGCTTGTTGCGCATTTCAATCGCAAGCGCAGGCAACGACCATCGTTTAGGCGCTTCAGAAGCACCGCCTGCTATCGTATCAATGTTTTTAGGCGACGAACTTTCAGGCATATTAGATGCTATCGAGCAGGGAACTACTTACGAAGGCAAAGAAAAAGAACAGTTAAAAATCGGTGTTCATATTTTGCCAAGATTCCCCAAAGATACCACAGACCGTAACCGTACAAGTCCCTTTGCTTTTACGGGTAATAAGTTTGAGTTCCGTATGCTTGGCGCTTCTGCGTCGGTATCCGATTCAAATATCGTAATAAATACGGCAGTTGCCGAAAGTTTACGTCAGTTTGCTGACCGTCTTGAAACTGCAGAAAATTTTGAAAATGAGCTTAATGCACTTATCCGCGAAACAATCAGAAAGCATAAGAATATTATTTTCAACGGCAACGGCTATGATGATAAATGGATTAAAGAAGCTCAGGAGAGAGGGTTAATGAATCTTCCTACAACTCCTGATGCTTTAGAAACCTATCTTGATGAAAAGAACGTTGAGCTTTTTACAACGCACAAGGTTTTCAGCCGCGAGGAAATGGAATCAAGATACGAAATTATGCTTGATAACTATAATAAGCTTATCAATATCGAAGCACGCACAATGGTTAATATGGCAAGTAAGGATATACTTCCTCTTGTAAGCGAATATTCTAAAAAACTTGCAGATACTGCGTTAAGCAAAAAAGCTCTTTCAGATGCTATTGACTGCACTTATGAAGAAGAAAACGTTAAGAAGATTTCTACGCTTTTAAACAGTGCATATAAAATTCTTGAGGACCTTCGTCTTGCAGTTGACGATATGAAGGCATTAAAGGGTAATAAGGAACGTGCATTCCTTTGCAAAGATACAATTCTTCCTTTAATGGACGCACTTCGTAATGACGTTGACGAGCTTGAAATGGCAGTATCATCTGATTCTTGGCCATATCCCTCAATTGGCGAATTATTATTCGGTGTAAGATAAAAAACATAATCACTCCCATTTTTACATATAATCGTGTAAAGATAGGAGTGATTTTTTTGAATAAGAAACTTTGGGACAGTATTTTAATTTCTGTTCTTGTAACTTTAGTAACTGCAGGGCTTGCATTTTTATTTACCGACACTGAAAGTGCGTGGTATTTAAGTCTTGAAAAACCTGCTTTTCAACCACCGAGTTGGGTGTTTGGCGCAGTATGGGGGATAGTTTATACACTATACGCCGTATCGCTTACGTTTGCACAGTTAAAAGACGTGCCTAAAAAGAATTATATTCTGTATGGTTTGCAATCCTTATTTAACGTTTTGTGGTGCTTGTTCTTTTTTACC
>JAZROC010000306.1:0-2988 GCA_045648525.1 Clostridia bacterium | reverse complement strand
CTTTCCAATGAAACGTCACCGCTTGTAACGGTATCAGCATCTAAAATAACTATTTTCATAAAAATCTCCTTATTTTTCTTTTTTCTTTATAAAAAACGGAAGTACAAAAATTATAACGATAAGTGCCGCAAGAAAAATATTTGCGTTTGGAATAAATGACGTGGTTCCGTCATTGTTAATTATGGTTTCAGCGTTTTCAAGAACTTTTTTGCCGATAAAGGGACCAACCACACCGGGAATAAGCACCTGTGAAAAAATGCGGATTCCCTGAAGTCTGCCCGATTTGCCAACGGGAGTGTTGTCCCTTATTTTTGCACCGAAAACAGCCATACCTGCAAGATAACCGCTCATCATTAAAAGGGAGCCAATGAAAACAGGAAGGGTGGTTTTTGTTAAGAACAAAATTATATAGCCTGCCATCAGTGTTATAATTGCGATTATTCCCGAAAAACTGAAGCCTTTTTTATCGTAAACCTTGCCCCATAAAGCCGTTATAACGGAAGCAATAATTATTGCAGGTGCCATAATCAAAACGTAATTTGCCATCTGTAATGATTTCTCGTAATATATAATAAGGTATGGCATAAATATCTGAATGGAAATGTTAAAAATAACAAATCCCACAAAAGTCAGGTATAAGTTTACGTTATCTTTTACCGTTGACGGTCTGAAACCGTACAAAATTCCGCCTAAATATGAATCTTTGATAGGCTTAACGTCAGGCTCTTTTATTATGAAAAATCCCAGAATACCAATTAACGTAACAAGCGCGCCGATAACGGTAAAAATAATCGTCCAGCTTGACGGGTCGTCAAGGTTGAAAAACATAAATCCGCCAAACACTACTAAAATGCTGACCAACGGCATCATTGCATTAATGCCTTCTGCAGCGCCGCGGTTTGATGAATCGGTTGAATCGGTAAGCCACGCATTAAAAGCCGCATCGTTTGCCGTTGAGCCAAAAAAGGTCATAACGCAATCAAGAATTATGGTAAGGCTGACACCGACAGACATAGCCGCCACCGTCATACCAAACACTTTACCAAAACTCAACAGTACGAAACTGAAAATCGATATACCCCACAAAATATATCCAAGAGAAATAAACAGTTTTCGTTTGCCTATTTTATCTGAAAGAGCACCCATAAAAACGGTTGTCAGCGTTGCGGTTATTGCCGAAGCCGAAACCATATTTGAAATATCTGCCGCCGAGGCATTGAACATCTTATATATAAATACGTTGAAATACATATTTTCAACAACCCAGGCAATTTGACCCATCAGACTGAAAACGGTAAGCGCAAGCCAAAAATGTCTTTTTATCTTCATAAAAACAACTCCTTTTGTTTATATCACTATGTAGTATAACACAAATATCAAAATAAGTATAGTTTTTGTTGATAAACGAAAAATTTTATGTTATACTATTCATAATAATTTTTAGGAGGATTTTTTTATGCTAAAGAAAATTTTAGTTACAGCTCTTGCGTTTGTTATGGTATTTGCTCTTGTTGCTTGTGGTGGAACTGAACCCCAACAGCCTGAAGGCACACCAACACCCGAAGTTACACCTGAACCAACACCCGAACCACTTTTGATGATGAAGGACGATCTTTTGGGCGAAAGCCAGTTAACTTATAAAAAGCTTATTAAAGACGTTAAAGGTATTTATGAAAAAAATATCGCAAAAGCAGACGAATCTGAATCCTTTGACGTTGACAAAGGCATATCTGCCTCAAAATTTTTATTGCTTACCGATGCTTCACTTTTTGATTGTAACGTTTTAGGTTATAAATATACCGATAACACTTCTTCAAGCTATCTCCGCGCTATTTATAAGGAGTATGAAGGCAAACCCTACGATATTGAGTTTGAAGGCATCTATCTTACCTATAAATTCACCTGCGAATCAAAGGAGTACGCTTTCAAGTTAATGGAGCGCGACGTTAAAGCACTCAGCGCTTTTGCAGGTGTTGAAAATGCCGAAACTTCAAAGGAAGTAACCCAGGCAACTTGCGACGCTATGCTTAACGATGGCTCACGTCTTACCGTTACCGCAAATAAAAACGTATCAGCAGAAGTAACTTTAACCAACACGGATAATATAGTAGTATATCAGATTAACGTTGTAATCAAGTAAGAGGTATTTCTATGGGAATTCACGACGGGCATCGTGAACGTTTGCGTGAAAATTATCTTGAAGCAGGCATCAAAGGCAAAAGCGAACATCAGATTCTTGAACTTTTACTGACATATGCCGTTCCGCGCGTTGACGTTAACCCAATAGCCCACGAACTTATGAATAAATTCGGTTCAATTTCAGCGGTGTTTGATGCCGACGTAAGTGAACTGGTCAAATTTAAGGGAATAACTGAATATGGAGCCGTTTTATTAAAACTTATTCCTGACCTTTTTCCTGTTTATTTTGAAAGTAAGTACAAGGGCAAAATACAACTGAAAACTGCCGGACAAATTAAGGAATATATGATACCAAAGCTTGCAGGTGAAACAAAAGAAGTTTTTTACATTCTTTGCTTTGATACTCATATGAATCTTATTCGTGCAATGCGCCACAACGAAGGCACGCCAAACAGGGCAAGTCTTAATCTTGCTTCAATGGTGGCTGACGTTATAAATACGGGCGCAACGCAACTTGTTCTTGTTCATAATCATTTAAGCGGCAACGTTCAGTTTTCTCAAGAGGATATCAAGGCAACAAACGTTATTATTGATGCTTTTCATAATATCGGTATAAGAGTGCACGATCATCTGATATTTTCAGGCGATAAAGTATCTGCTTTTTCCGAATTAAAGGAACTTTTTAAATAAAAAAACCTCGAAGATTTTTGGACCGTATCCAGAAAAACAGACATTGAAATAAAAATCCCCCTGTTGTAGAATATCTACAGAGGGGGAATTTTTTATGGCAAGAAACTATACCAAAATGAAAATATTAGCAGAAGAAGTATTTCGTAGAAAAGAAGCTGG
>JAZROC010000305.1:0-7153 GCA_045648525.1 Clostridia bacterium | reverse complement strand
TTCTCTCCTTTGTTTAGTTGTGTGGTAACTCTATTCTATCAGAGATTCGTATGAACTTCAATTTTTTTATTTGTTGTTGCACTTGATAGTATAATTCATCCAGGCAAAAAGAAAACAGTTCGGTGAACTGTTTTTAAGCCGAAGCATTGCGAGTTGGTCTTCCCATTTCTTTCATCTCCTTTTTCTAATTACAGCATAAAAAATGATGGCAGACACTGTTTTTTTGTCTACCATCATTATACTATTTCAATCATTGGAGAGTTGCCGTGTCTTTTTTTATATCATCAAGTATCAAAAAGATGCTCTTGAAAATCATTGCGGCAAGCGCTGAATTGTTGATGCAACGTCATATCATCAGTAAAAACTTTTTTGAACGTTTTGAAATGACGTTATAAATTCTTATCTATCATCGACTGACAAAAAATAAGTTTTTCATTTTCACTTGAATTTTCATGAGCCAATTTTAATAATTTAGTTTTCACTTCGTTAATGCTTTTCTTTCCTAAATTACGTACGCGTGAAAGTTCCCCTGCGGAAATACAATCCACTAAATCGTTGACGGTTGATATTCCGCTTCGTTTAAGGGCATTATATGAACGAACAGATAAATCCATATCCTCAATACTGATTTTGCCGATTTGTTGGTTGATAGGCAATGTGAATATAAAACTTTTACCAAAAAATTCGTAAAGGGTTTCAATAACTCCTTTTTTGTTAGCAATGTTTACTAATTGTTGTGCTGAAATATTTGTCATAATTTTTTCTCCTTTAATGCATTAAATACTTTTTTATAAACGGTTTTGTTGGGATAAAATCTATCGTCAACAAAAATGTCTATTCCGCGTTTAGAGCGAAATTCTAATATTGCCGCGGCAACAGCCGCACTTCGTGATTGACCGTGTTCACATTGGCAGATAAGTGTTTCAGCAGAATCCTTTATATTAAAATAAAAATCAGCAATCTCTTTTGCCTGAATATCCGAAAGCATATTATATTTCTTTTCAATTTTAGTTCGTTCCTCGTTAGTTGGAATGTGACCAAGCTCATCAATAAAAACATCATTATCAACGTCATCAAATGCCACCTGCAATAAAAATTCAGGAGCATTTTCTAACAGAGCAAAATCAAGCCCTGCATCAGTAATGCTTATAACCGCGGTGTTTGACTTAAATCCCTTTTTAGATAAAAGTTCTATTTTCTCTCTGCTTAAAATTTGTAATTTCATTTTTTCTCCTCCTTTTTACAAAAAAATTATACCACATATTTTAAAATGCCAAAAAGTTGCAATTTTTTTAAAAAATCACAATTTTCAAGCAAATTAAAATGTGTGGTATAATAAAAAATCAATATTATTTTTTGTCAATTAAATTGCGAGCAATAAAGAGCAGAGTAGAAACCGCCTTGTTTCATAAGAGTATCGTGGTTGCCTTGTTCAATAACGGTGCCGTCCTTAACCACTAAAATGGTGTCAGCATTCTGAATGGTTGAAAGTCGGTGCGCTATAATAAAGCAGGTTTTATTTTCCATAAGCGCGGTCATTGCCTTTTGTATCTGTATTTCGGTGCGGGAGTCAACGTTACTTGTTGCTTCGTCCAAAATCAGAATAGGTGCTTTTGAAAGAAATGCACGTGCAATAGTTATAAGCTGTTTCTGACCTTTTGAAATATTTACTCCATCGTCAGAAAGAATAGTGTCGTAGCCGTCGGGCAGGCTCTCGATAAACGAGTGAATTTTTGCCGCCTTTGCAGCAGCATAGACTTCTTCTCTCGTTGCGTCTTCTCTGCCGTAAACTATATTATCGTAAATGGTTCCACAGAAAAGCCACGTTTCCTGAAGTACCATATTAAAGGCGAGGCGCAAATCTGACCGCTTTATCTTTTGCGCGGGGATATCATCTATACGAATTTCGCCGCTTTGGTGGTCGTAAAAGCGCATAAGCAGGTTGATAATGGTGGTTTTTCCTGCGCCCGTAGGTCCTACTATGGCTATAGTCTGACCTTTTTTTGCGTTAACAGAAACGTTTTTCAGCACGATTTTATCTTCGGTGTAGCCAAAGGTTACGTCGTTAAGTAAAACGTCACCGCGAAAATCTTTGAAATCTATTGCATTTGTATCGTCAACTTTTTCGGGTTCTTCGTCAAGTATTGCAAACACGCGTTCTGCCGCAGAAAAGGCTGACTGAATTTCGTGGAGAATATTTGAAAATTCATTAATAGGACCTGCAAATTTTCTTGAATATTGTACGAACTGCGCCACACCGCCAAGGGTGATAAAAAAAGCAGAGGTTGCAAGTATCATGCCGTTTTGTGACATCATATACAAGATTCCGCCTATAACCGCAACGAGAGTAAGTGAAATATTATTTATAAAATTTATGGTTGGGAAAAGCAGGGCGGCATTGTATTCTGCATTGTAAAAGGCATCCATTGCTTCATCGTTGATTTTATTGAAACGCGATGACATAACGTCCTGCCTGCCGTAAGCAGAAATAGTTCTTGAACCTGTCAACATTTCTTCTGCAAAGCCGTTAAGTTCACCGTACTTCTTTGCGCGTTTGCTGAAAAGCGGGCGCACCTTTTTCGAACGGTATTTTGTAAAAAGCAAGGAAACGGGTACTGTGAATACAAAAATAAGTATCATTGGTTTTGATATCTGCCACATAAAAATAAGCGAGCCGACAACGGTATAAATACTTGTTAATATCTGCACAAGGTCGTGTGACAGAGTGCTGTTTATCGTATCTATATCGTAGGATAAGTGGCTTATAATATCACCGGTAGCGTGTGTGTCAAAATAGTTTACGGGAAGGATAGTCAGCTTTTCAAATACTTGCTTACGCATTTTGTATATGATGCGCTGGCTTAAATTAATCATAACTACCGACAAAACGTAGGTAAGCAAAGCCGAAATAACGTAACAACCAATCATTTTTATTATGTTATCCCAAACGGCAGTAAAATCAACACCGCTTTCAAGCTCGATAGCATCAATGGCGGCACCTGAATATCGTGGACCCAAAAGAGAAAGCTGATTGGAGCCTAACGTCATAATAAGGGCAATAATAAACAAAGGCCATTGCTGTAAGACGTATTTACTTAATCTTAAAAAAACGCCCTTTTTACTTTTTTTCTCAGTCAAGGAAAGCACCTCCCATCTGGGAATCACTTATTTCTTTGTATTCAATGCAATTTTCTATTAAGTAATCGTGTTTACCGCAACCGATAACTTTTCCGTCCTCGATAACGAGAATAAGGTCGCAGTTTTTAACTGAACTTACTCTCTGCGCAACGGTTATAACGGTAGATTCGGGAATATTTTCCAAAAGTGCACGGCGTAAATTCAAATCAGTTTTATAGTCGAGGGCGGAGGAAGAATCGTCAAGAATAAGTATCTGAGGTTTGCCTGCAATGGCACGGGAAATAAGTAAGCGTTGACGCTGACCGCCTGAAAGATTTGTTCCGCCCGTCGTTACATTGTGGGAGTATCCATCGGCAAAAGAGGAAATAAATTCGTGCGCCTGCGCTGTTTTTGCCGCACTTATAATGTCTTCTTTTGAAATATCACGGCCAAAACGAATATTTTCTTCTATTGTGTCGGCATAAATAAAATCGTTTTGAAAAACTATACCGAACATAGATGCGAATTGCTCTTTATCGTAGGAACGAATGTCTTTTCCGTTAATACGAATTATTCCGTTGGTAACGTCATAAAAACGCATAAGAAGGCGCAGGATAGTTGACTTACCGCTACCCGTAGCACCAATAATACCAAGATGCTCACCCTTTTTTAAATTAAAGGAAAGGTTTTTTACGTTGTTTTCCTTGCCTAAATAAGAAAAGGACACGTTTTCAAAGGAAATGTGGAAGGATTCGTCACCTTTTTTGTCATCTTCAATTACGTTTAATTCGTTTTCTTCTGATAAAACCATAAAAATTCGTTTTGCCGAGGCGTTGCATTTGGTGTACATAACAAACATTCTTGATAAAGACATCATTGCCATCGAGATAAGTGTAAAATATTGCATAAAGGCAATAACCGTAGTTGCAGAAGAGGTACCGTTATTTACGAAATATGCACTGAATGCTACAACCGCAACGATGCCCATATTCATAAGCAGCGTCATAACGGGATTCACTATACCCGTAATTGTGCCGGCCTTCGTTTCATCTCTCTTTAAATTCAGGTTTGCTTTATCGTAACGGGAATTTTCATATTCTACCTTTGAAAGTGCTTTTATAACGCGGATGCCTTGCGCATCTTCACGCACTACTCTTACCATTCCGTCTACTGATTGCTGTACCTTCGAATAAAGGGGAATACCCATACGCGAAATACTGTAAATAACAAAAAATATAAAAGGAAGAGTTGCAATCATAACCAATGCAAGCTTTTTATCCATTACTAAAGTAATGATGCTTCCGCCAAGGAGAAGAATAGGTGCGCGGATGCCCATTCGTTGCATCATACCGATAAAATTCTGAACGTTATAGGTGTCAGAAGTAATTCTTGCTTCAAGCGAAGGAATAGTGAATTTATCGGTGTTTCTTGCCGAAAGATTAAGTGTTTTATTAAACAACTTTTTTCTCATATGAGTAGAAAATAACATAGTTGTTTTTGCTGCCATTCTGTTTGCAATAATGTTTCCAAGACTGGCGGCAACGGCACATATCGCCATAAGAAATCCAAAAAACAGAATTTTAGAAATCTCGTTAGCCTGAATAACGTTTTCAAGAATATAGCTTAATAAAAACGGTATAATAAGCTCGGCTATGGTACCTGCCATTTTAATTGTCGTACCTAAAAATATTCTCGGTGCCAACGGTTTTAAAAACGTAAAAATCCACTTCATTTGTCGTCCTCTTGTCTTTCAATAATATCTCTTGCTTTTTCCTGCATGCGCATTAAAACTGAAGCGAATATTTCAAACTCGTTTTCGGGAATATCTTCTGATAAAAGAGCCATCCAATTTTTTGAAACTTCCTTTATTTCAGGAAGTACGTTAAGCATTTTGTCTGTTGGATGTACCGAAAACTGTCTTTTGTCGTTAGGTAAAGGTTCTCTTGAAATATATCCCTTTTCCTCAAGATAATTCAGATTTCTGGCGACTGTGCTTTTGTTAACTCAAAGCTCGCGGGCAAGTTCTTCTTGAGAACGACCGGGCTCGCGTTGAATTGCAAGAAGAAAGGAATAATGCCCGCTTTGCAGATCGTCATTTTTTATTTTATTCTGTCTGTAAACGGCTTGCGAACGGCTTATATTGTTCAGTATTTTCATAAATTTTATCATAGAATCTTTTTCTCCTAAAAAAATAGTTGCACGCGCAACAGTTTCTCATGCAACTATTATAACGCTAAAGGTATCGTAAGTCAAATAATTAATTGAATAAATAAAATAAATGTGCTATAATTTTTTTTAGGAAGGTGAAGAAATAGGTTATAACGGTTGGGTCAGCATAGAAATGAATCGATACTTACAAGAGTATTATTTGAAAAATTACGGCAAAAATGAAAATTATATATGGTTTGAACAGCCTGCAATAAACGTTTGGGTGTTTAAACGTGATAATAATTACATTACGTTGCAGTGTCATATACTGAACGGCACAGTTGCAGGATTTATTGATAAAGGAGAAAAACAATGAAGCTATTTGGAGATATGTTTGATTTTAATAACGATGGTAAAATGGATGACTTTGAAAAAGCAGCGGAATTTACTGCATTTATGGAAATGATTGATTACGTTAAAAACGAAGAACTTATCTCCGCAGGACTCAACCCTCAAGAGCTTTCGCAAATGGGCTACTTTGAGCGCCGCAAAGCCGTTGAAAATGCGGGATTAGACCCGGATGAATACGAAATTTAGAAACGGCTTTTTTCAAAAGGTTGAAAAAATTCAAGTATTATGCTACAATAAAGTTACCAAGGAGGCGAAATTATGCCACTTCAAATTATAAGGCAAGACATTACAAAAATGAAAGTTGATGCCATTGTAAATACCACTAACGAAGAAATGGTGGGGTATAGTGGTGTTGATTTTGCCGTGCATCAGGGCGCAGGCCCTGAACTTGATAAGGTGTGCGAGGTGATTGCACCTTTAGGGCTCGGCCAAGCTAAAATAACAAAAGGTTATAATCTTCCCGCAAAGCATATCATTCATACGTCGGGACCCGTATGGCATGGTGGACTTGAAGGCGAAAGCATAATTTTAAAATCTTGCTACATAGAATCGCTTAAATTGGCTGTGGAAAACAACTGTCAGTCGGTTGCCTTTCCATTGATTTCTTCGGGTGTGTATGGGTATCCCAAAGACCAGGTGCTTAAATTCGCAATTCAAACCATAAGCGAGTTCTTGTTTGAACACGAAATGATGGTTTATCTTTGCGTGTTTGATAAGACGTCATACGAATTCAGCAAAAAATTATTTACTGAAATCAGCGAAGTTATTGACGATAAATACGTTGAAGAATATGAAGAAGATTGCATGGCAGAGCTTGCAATCTTTGAAGCAACTTTTGCTAAAAGCCAGCGAATATACGAAAAGAGCAGCATAGAGTTTTGCGAAGCTTTGCCGCCAAAACCATCTCCTACTTCAAGTGTAGCCAATAAAACTTTGCAAGAATATATGAAATCAATGGACAAACCCTTTGCGTATAAGCTGTTTGATTTAATCGACGAGCGCGGAATGACTGACGTTGAATGTTATAAAAAAGCCAACATAGACAAGAAAACGTTTTCCAAAATAAAGTGTAATCCAAAGACGTATAAACCCTCAAAACAAACGGCTGTTGCCTTTGCAATCGCACTTAAATTAAATTTGGAAGAAACCCAGGACTTACTTGCTTCTGCAGGACTTACACTGTCGCGTAGCTTTACTTTTGATAAAATAATTCGCTATTTTATCCAAAAAGAAATTTACGATATTTTTCAAATCAACGAAGCGCTATTTGAATTTGACCAGGTATTGCTGGGTTGTTAAAAGAGGAAGTTATTGCCTATGTCAGCTTTTGATATTGTGATAAAAATTTTAAACGAAAAAATGCTTCCGATAAACAAAAGAAGAATCAATGCAAGTAAGGAATATTTTTATGAGCATTATTTTAGTTCAGAAGCAAAAAGTTTATCAAAAAACAAAGAATGGATTTTAAACTATTGCA
>JAZROC010000304.1:0-1750 GCA_045648525.1 Clostridia bacterium | reverse complement strand
CCCATTGACGATCAGGTTATCAAAAACATTACTATCGAATAATTTGACGGCACTTAAGAAACTTTTCTCAATAAACAAATGCGGCAGAAAATTCTGCCGCATTTGTTTTTATTTACCTAATGTAACGTCAGGGTCAGCAAGATACTGTTTTAATTTTAGTAAATCTTTTTTGTTGATTGCATCATCGTAGAATACGTTAGCGGCTTCAAGGTTAATTTCATAGGTAGGATCTGCCAAGTATTTACGCATTGCAAGGTCGTCTTTCTTATTAACAAAGGTATCGTCGTTAACGTCACCGTAGAGAACTTTCGTACCGAAAACGTTTTCTTTTGCCTTTTTAAGCGTATCAAGACGCTCGGTGTTTGCCTTAATAGTGCCGTCCTCATTATAGATGGGGTTGCCGTCCTTATCAACGGTAAGCGTAGGACAAAGCCAACCGCCCTCCTCGTGCTCGTTCCAACCGTAAGAGCAAACGATATTGGTTTTTGCCGCAGAAGAAGTGTTGGTATATTCAAGAACGTTAGTTATATGTTCTTCAAGTTCAGCCATTGTGGGCGGAATTGCGTACCAGTTTTTATAAGGCTTGTCAGCATCATTGGCTGCATTGGGGTCACCGTCAACCCAGGTAACGCCCGTTTCAATACGCGCTCTTGTATCTCTGCCGGAAGTGAAAGAAGGAACAATGTCAATGCCACAAGATGAGGCATATTCGCTCATATTTCTCATTCTCGATTCGTTGCGCGCTGCAAGAGTAGCATAGGTTTCAGCCGTACTCCACGCGCTTTCGCCATACCAGGATACACCGTCAACGCCCTTTGCCGCCACTTCAGATACGATTGTGATGTTTGCGCTATCACACATACCTATAATGTAGAGAGCCTTTTCGATGCCTGCATTAGCCGCATCCTGACGAAGTTGGTCTACCTTTTCCTTGGTCCAGTTGCTTCCCGAGGCACCGTAAAGGAACAATAAGGGTCTGCCGTCTAACGTAAGATAGCAGGAATCTGCCATCGCTTCCCAAAGTTCGTTCATTGCTTTTTTGGAATAAATATGCCCAAGAATACCGCAAAATTTAATAATATCTTTCTTCTCACTCTGAAGATGCAACTTTCTTGGCTGACTCATTGCATCGTCCGTTTCATACCAGAGATATGCAAAATAATCAAGACCGCCTTTTACCGCATACTCGGCTTCCATTTCCCACGTTTTAACGTTGTATTCAGGGAAAGAAATTGTATCGTCTTTATTTATAACAGAAAAGAAAGGTGCTTGTCCGTGATATTTTTTAGGTGAAAGCACTCGTGCTACCTGACTTGCAACATCCTTGCCGTCAGGAGTTGATTTTGTAAAAGCGTCCCAGCGAATTGTACCCACCAAGGTTTCTTCAAATCTTGAAACCTGAGTTTTTTCAGGGATAGGCTTGTTTTCCACAGGTTTTAAAACGGGTTTGTCCACACCAATATATACGTTATCAAAATAAATCTTATCTTCTGCCGTAAGGTTTTTTGCAATGCCATCAAAGCAAAGATTCCAAGGTTCCGAAGATAAAAGGTCTTTTTCTGTAATTTCAAAGGAGAAAGTCAACGTATTCCATTGTTTCGCAAGCACGTCAACCGTACCGATAGTGCAAAAATTCTTCCCTGCCGTTTCACACATTGAAAAGCCTGATGCGGTAGTAGTACGCAATCTTATAATCGAATTTATAATATCCTTTTCGCAGTAAACGTCAATGGCGCCGTAAATGGTCGTT
>JAZROC010000303.1:0-2975 GCA_045648525.1 Clostridia bacterium | reverse complement strand
TTTTAGAGAGTCGTTTATATAATACCAAGAGGGGTCTTTAACATAAAAGTCTTCTTTGATTTTGTGAAAATTCTCGACTATTAACTCTTCTTGAGAACGTCTGGCTGTAGTTTCTTTTAAACAAGAAATTTGACTTGACTTGTCTATAAGACACTTATATTCGTCATTAAAATAAAAGTCATAACCATCTTTTTTTGCCATATAAGGATGATTTGGAAGATTTTTTGTTTTTTTGTATAAAATCTTTCGATATCCGTTAAGGTGGCTTTCTATAAGAATATAACCTGTCTTGTCATAGGTATAGACGTTATGTTCAATGTACAAATACAAAGGTATAGCACTTATCAAAATGATCATGCAAATAACGCCAATAATAAAATTTCTTAAAAAAGGGTTTATTCTATTCAAAGAGCACTCTCCAATCTTTAATATTTTGCATCTTAATTATAATTGAAAAAAATTTTTTTGTCATTTATTTTACCTCCTTTTTTGTGCATTGCTTTTTTTGCAACCTCCCGATGCTTTTTTTTGCAACGACAAGATAATTTTACCTTAAAAAGAAGAAACAAGAAAATTCTGGGATATTTTGCACATTTTTTGGGATAGTTGCTCTTAGTGCTTTGTTGAATTATATATTTTTTTATGTTAAAATATATTAAAAGGAGGCGGATGAAACAATGATGAATATTCTTATATGTGATGATGAACTTGTTTTTTTAAGGTATCTTGAAAAGCAAATCAAGGAGATTATTGCCAAGGGGATATTTGGGGAAATGGATTTTTCCATAATAAGCTATCAGGATTCGCAAAAAGCTTTTGAGTATTGCGTAGAAAAGAGTCCGCAAATAGTATTTCTTGATATTGATATGCCGACGGTAGACGGTTTTAAAATTGCCGAATATTTAAAAGATAATGAGGAAACAAAGATAATCTTTGTTTCAAATTACGATACTTTTGTTTATACTTCGTTAAAGTTTAAGCCTTTTAGGTATATAAGAAAGTCTTTTCTTGATAAGGAATTAAAAGAGGCTGTTGACTCGGTATTAGATGAGCTAATATTTAAACGAGAAATGCTTGTAACAAAAGAAGAAAGAATACCTTGTTCGGAAATTCTTTACGTTGAAAGTGACAAAAACTATGTAAGAATAAAAACTAACAGAGGGGAATACAGATGTCGCGCAACTATTAAAATGTTGGAAGAGAGATTAAAACCATTAGGCTTTTTACGTTGTCACACCGCCTACGTAATAAATATACGCAAAATAAAAAGGGCGGAATCAGACAGTGTTATGCTTCAGGATAACAGTGTTTTGACGGTTTCGAAAAAATATAAAAAGAACTTTTTTGAAGAATATCTCAAATATATGAGATCATAGAGGTGAAAAATGGCTGAATTTATTTTATACGTTGTTGAAGCGGGTTTGTTAACGTGGTTTGTTTCCCGTTTTGGTAAAAAGGAAAAATTTAACGCGGTTCTTTTTTGCGTATTCGGTACGGTTTATGCTTTGGTTAAAGTTGCAGGTTGCTTTTTTTCAGAAGAATTAATTCTGCCTTCGATACTTGCTTTTTTTATTCTAACAATTTATTCGGTGCTTGTCGGTTGCAGAAAATGGGGACTTCTTGTGCCTTTTATAAGTGTTGGCACTGTTTTGCTATTTGATTATTTAAGCTTTTCGCTTTATTCTTTTTTGTTGCGGCGTCCTTTTAGCGAAGTAATGGAGAGAAGTAACGAAACACGAGCAGTTGCATTATATTCAGCATTGGTTATTGTGTTATTTGTTTTAATAAATATTGTTGAGTTTACGGTGGAGAAAAGGCGCAAATTTCAAGAATACTTTATATTGATTATTTCGCCTGTTTTACTGTTTGGAATACTTTTGATGACGCTTATCTTTGCATCTTTTGCGCCTATGAATAATTACAGAATTTTGTTTATCCTTGCTTGTTTATTTGCACTGATGATTTATGGTGGCATATATTATTTGGTGTATAAGGTAACGAAAAACTTAAAAAGTGAAGCAGAAAAACAACTGTATAAACAAATGCTTGATTATGAGGAGAGAAGGTATGAGGATATTCACGAAGCAACAAAGCGCATTGGAAAAATTAAACATGATATAAAAAATGAACTTAATGTGGTGGCGCCTCAACTTGAACAAAAAGAATATGGCGAAGCACAAGAAAGTTTAAATAGACTCCTTCAAAATGTAAATACAACGGGAACGATAGTAAGCAACGGCAACGACGTTTCCGATTATATTATAAATACAAAATTAGGCAATTTAAAAAATACGGTAATAATTGTGTCAGGCGACAGTAATATTTTGAATTTTATTGATAAACTTGACGTTTCAATAATTTTAGGTTGCATAATAGATAATGCGGTAGAGGCAATAAAAAAAGTCGAAAAACCGTATGTTGAATTATGCTTTTTTGAAAAAAACAATCATGCAAATATTGTGTGTAAAAATTCCGTTTTAAACTCTGTTTTGGCGAAAAATCCTGCTCTAGAAACTACAAAAAAAGATAAAAATCAGCATGGGTTTGGTATGCGTTCCATTGAAGAAGTTACTTTAAAATACAACGGAATGTTAAGCACGTATGAGGAAGATGACCTTTTTTGCATTCATATTTTATTGCCTGAATATAATTAAAAAAAGTCTCGGATTTTTCCGAGACTTATAATTTTTCTTCAATCCATTCTTTTGTAACGTTAGTCTCGCCAAGAGAAAGGGCGAGTTTTATTTTTGCAATAAATCCCTCTAAAATTCGGAAGTTTGAATTTTGCCCGCTTAAAAAGGTCAAAACTTCATTGTCGAGAGAAAGGTTTAAATCGTTGCACAGTTTTTTTAAAAATTCCTTGCGCAGATTTTCGTCGGCAGGAGTAATTTCGATGATGCAATCCCCAAATTCATTTATCATTTTTTCAGTTAATACGTTAATATCTTTTTTGTTTTCCGTTGCCAATATTACGA
>JAZROC010000302.1:0-8445 GCA_045648525.1 Clostridia bacterium | reverse complement strand
TCTTCGGCATCGTGAAGATTGCGCAATCTTACGTAACATATGCGCAGAACAGTATCGCCGAATTTATCCATTATGGCAGTAAATTCATCATCGGTATACCTCAAAACAGCCATCTCCTTTCCCGTTCATATATAAAACGCAAAAAACAATCCTTTCGTTACATATTATACCGAAAAATTTTTTTAATTTCAAGAAAAAAAGAGTTGCCATTTTACTGACAACTCTTAGTTTTATACATTTTCATCCGTAGGAGCAGGCGTTGGCACCGGTGTTACAACGGGCGTTACAACAGGTGTCGCAACAGGGGTAACAACGGGTGTCGCAACGGGTGTCGCAACGGGTGTTGGTTCGGGAGTCACCTCAGGTGTTACTTCAGCCGTTGGTTCAGGTGTTACGATAGGTGTAACCTCGGGTGTTATTTCAGGTGTTATCTCCGCAGTAGGCGTCACAACTGCCTCTAAAGTTGGGGTAGGCGTTACCGAAGCCGTATATGTAGGTGTTACCGCTACGGTAGGCGTTACTAAAGGCGTAGGTGTTGGTGACGGCGAAGGTGTTATCGGTACGTGGTCTGCCTTTTCAGGATTATCAATAAACTCCGTTCTTACAAGTCCCGTAAGGTTTGAACGGTTACCGTCCCAAGCGGGAGTCATATCATACCCCAGCGGAGGAACGTATTTTTTCAAAACTGAACGAAGCGAATTATCGCGGGCGCGGTATTTGTTTACAACACAGTAGGTACCGCCGTCAATATTCTCATAAATCCACTTCGCGTGATTCATAAGCATTCTTAAGCAACCTGCCGAGCCGGTATTACCCATATTATAATAGGCACTGCTCTTAGGAACGATTTTTCCGCCCTTAATGCCGAAAGTAAATGAGTGGAACATATATTCGTTTGAATATCTTGTAACGTAATAAGCGTAAGAAGTATATTTCTTAAAATAATATCTTGTGTACTTTAAAGCCTGACCTGTAGCCGCTTTCTGCTGATCCTCGGTCTTTATAAAGAAATTACCCGTTCTTGTAGGCTGATTTGCCGTACCTGCCGAGCATACGAATCTGTTAAGAAGAATATCATACTTATTCGTATCAGGATTTTTTCTGAAAATGTTTACGCATTGATTGGTAAGGTCAACCTCAATATAATAAGGCATATTATAATTTTCAGGGAACTTTACCTTCTGCGTATCAAGAGGCGTAGTATATCCCGTAGTAAGAAGGGCGTGAGGAACGATACTGTCAAGCTGCGCAGGACGTATGGTAGGTGTTGGTGTAGGTATGGGAGTAGCCGTAGGTGTTGGAGTAACTCCCGCAGGAAGCGAAGCATCAGGCGATGCCACAGAAATCACGTAAGTTTGTTCAGGTAAGGCTGTAGTAATAGCCGTACTTGGTGCAGAAGCGGACGGATTTGAAGAATTTTCCAAAACCGTAGCCGAAGCCGAATTGTTAGCCGTAACTGTAGGCTCTGTTTTTGGACTGCAGCTTGTAAGACAAGTTGTAAGGCAAACCAAGAACATAAAAAGTGAGAGGAATTTTTTCATTTACTGTCTCCTAAAAAAATTTTTCACAGTATTTCGACAATGTACGCCTGCACACAATACAATATCGGCATAATACCATATTATATTTATACCACTAAAGAAAAATTATGTCAATAAAATATCTTTTGCAAAATTGAAAATTTTTGTAAATCAGCAATTTTTAAGAGCTTCGCCTAACTCTTTGATGCTGGGGAAAATATATGTAGGCTTGTGAGGGGCTGAAGGAAGGTCTTCCATAGTAGCTTCACCGCTTAAAACAAGTGCCGTATTTATGCCTTGAGCACCGATAGCAATATCGGTTGTAAGGCGGTCGCCTACCATAAGAAGATTTTCCCTTGAAAAACCCGTTTTATGCTCTGCGGCAATAAGAATCTGTTCGTTAGGTTTACCGCAGATAACTTCAGGACGCCTTTTCGTGCAAGCATAGATAAGCTCGATTACGCTTCCTAAATCAGGCAAAAATCCGTCTTCGGCAGGACAAACTGCATCAGGATGCGTTGCAATATATGGCAAGCCTTTATTTACATAGTTAGTAAATTTTGTAAGTCTTTCATAATTAAGAGAAGTATCAAAGCCTGCAAGAAGAATTTCAGGGTCGTCCTCAACAACGTTTATACCCATTTTAATCATTTCTTTCATAAAGCTTTCCGTACCTGTTATATAGGTGCGCTTATTTTTATAATGAGTATTTATATAATCCGCTGCCGCATGGCTTGAAATAAGTATATTTTCCTCCGTTGCTTTTATGCCCATTTTTGCAAATTTTTCAATATAGGCATCAGTACCTTTTGAAGAGTTATTAGTTAAAAAAATATGCCCGATATTAAGTTCCTCAAGAGTTTTCAAAAATTCAAGAGTATATGGGAAAATATTTTCACCTAAATAAACAGTTCCGTCAAGATCAAGCATAACACATTTAATATTTTTCATACAAAAAACCTCTTTAATACATTATGCTTTTATGATATCATATTTCCAAATTTTCCGCAATATAAAAAAATTTGGCAAATTGTTACAAAACTATTGCATTTTTTACAGATAGGTGATATAATGGATAAGAAATACAACAAAAGGAGGGACTGTACGTGAAAGCAAAATACAGCATTTTTTCGCTTATTTTATGCATAATTATGTTGTTTTCGGCGTTGAACCTGCCAACAAAGGCAATCGACGTAACCGATTATATCGCTATAGGTATGGTAAACACCACCTCATCAAGCCTTAACGTGCGTTCAGGTCCCGGCACAAATTACGAAAAAGTCGGTCAGGTGCAAAAAAATTCCTATCTTTCAATTACGGGCATTGCAAAAGACAGCAATAATGAAGAATGGTACAGAATTGACCTTGCAGGAACTATCGGCTACGTAAAAAAATCATATATAAAATTAGACGGCACGGGAACGGTTCCCACCCCTACTCCCGTTACGACGCACGACCCCAACACAACACCTACCGCGCCCGTTGTAACACCTACCGCAAGCGAGTTTGAAGAATCAATTAAAAATTTCCCCGAAAGTTACAAGGTTAAATTAAGAGAATTACATAAAGAACATCCCACCTGGAAATTCATCGCACTTGACACAAAAATTTCCTGGGACGTACTTGTAAAAAATCAGTGTGTAACGGGCAGAAATCTTCTTCAGGAGCCTGATGCGTGGAAATCCTTTGACGAGGACGCATACGACTGGAAAAACAGTACGTGGTATTCCTTTGATAGCGGAAACTGGAATCAGGCGTGCACGGAAGTTATCACCCATTACCTTGACCCACGAAACTTCCTTGATAAAAACATTTATCAGTTTTTAGTACTTTCCGATGACGGTGCCACCGTTGACCCCACAGTTATAAATCAGATTTTGAAAAATACTTTTATGTACGATAAGGAATGTGACACAGGTCTTTCCTATGCCGAAGGTATTATAAAAGCCGCAAAGGAAGCAGGCGCATCTCCCTATATGCTTGTTGCCCGCTTACTTTTAGAGCAGGGTTCAAAAGGAAATTCCCTCGCCCACGGTTATGAAATAGGCGGAAAGAAATATTATAATCACTTCGATATCGGTGCATACGCTCACAGCGGAAACAGTGCCATATATAACGGTGCAGTTTACGCAAAAGGCAAAGGCTGGGATACTGCCTATAAAGCCCTTGTAGGCGGAGCAAAGTTTTTGGTAAAAAGTTACGTGGGTGTAGGACAGAATACCCTTTACCTGCAAAAATACGACGTTGTTGACGGTGGTAACGGTTTTTACGGTCATCAGTATATGACAAACGTACTTGCCGCAGTTGACGAAGGCGCAACATTAAGAAAGACCATTGAAAGCGCAGGCGCAGATAAGACCGAGCTTAATTTCCTTATTCCCGTTTACAAGAATATGCCCGACTCAACACCTGCACTGCCCTTAAAAACGGGTAACGCAAACAACCTGCTTTCCGACCTTAAAATCGAAGGCAAGGAAATTAAATTTGACAAATACCAATCAACTTACGAAATTATTACAGACGATGCCCACATAAACATAACGGCAACACCATCAAACAAATCCGCAAAGGTTGAGGGTGCAGGCAAAATTGCGCTTCAGGAAGGCGTAAACGAAATCACGATTACCGTAACTGCAACAAACGGTCTGAAGCGGCAGTATCATATAATTGCTTCAAGTTCCGCTTCGGTTAACTACGAAATAGGTTACAACACCACCGAAACCTTAATAACAGGTGTTGAAGCAGGTGCTACGTTAGAAAAGTTCAAGGAAAAACTTACCTTAACGGGTTATACCGCAGTTTTCACCGATGCTTCAGGCAAAGAAAAAACAGCCGATGCAATAATGAAAACAGGCGATTTTGTGAAACTTTCATATAACGGCAAGGAAGTAAAAACCTTCCGCGTAGTAATTTATGGTGACTCAACCGGTGACGGTAAGCTTACCTCTGCCGATTTATTGAAAACGCAAAAAAGTATTTTAGGCATTATATCAATTAACGATGCCCCCTTTAAAGAGGCGGCAGACTTTACAAAGGACGGCAAGGTCAATTCCCGCGATTTGCTTGCCTGCCAAAAACGCATTTTAGGATTGTCATAAGGAGGTTTTTATGAAAAAGTTAATATCTTTCATTCTTATAATAGTATTTGCACTTTCCTTTATGGCAATAAGTGTAAATGCCCAATGCTCACTTTCAGTTACCTCATCAAAAAAAGAAGTTTACGTTGGAAACACCGTTACAATATCTTTTACTTTCAGCGCTTCGGCAGCCGTTGAAAGTGCCGATATTACCGTACAGTTCGATAATTCAAAATTCCAGTACGTAAGCACTTCAGGCGGTCTTGGAAATCTTATGCCTAACCAGCAGGGCAAAACTGTAATGTTATCTGACTTTGGTTCAGGCTCCACCTCCAAAACATACAAAATAACAATGAGCTTCAAGGCATTAGCCGTTGGCAACGGTACGTTTTCCGTTATTTCCAGTGATATCGGCGACGCTAACTTTGAAAGTTTAGGCGCACCTACAGGCTCCGTAACAGTTTCCGTTAAAGAAGAAAATAAATCAAGCAATGCGAACCTTAAATGGCTTACCGTGCCTGCAGGTTGCACTCTTGTTCCTAAATTTTCAAAAAACGTAACAAACTACACCTGTACAGTTCCCTATTCAATCACCAAATTTCCAATGGACTGGGAAACCGAAGATAAGGACGCAACAGATTCAGTAACACCGCTTCAGACCTTAAAAGTCGGTGAAAATACACGTACCGTTACAGTTACCGCGCCCGACGGCACAAAAAAATCTTATACAGTAAAGGTTATAAGAGAAGAACAGAAAGAAACACCTACACCAAAGGTAACGGCAACACCTACTGCTACACCTGCACCTACCGCAACAGTTGCACCAACTACGGTAATTGCAGTAATTGACGGCAAGCAATATAACGTAATCAGTCCCATAACACTGCCCTTGCCCGACGGTTTTATTAAAACCACAGAAACCTATGCTTCGCAACAGATTGAAGCCGCAAGCATCGGCATTGTATCCATTGTTCAGTTAAACGATGGCGCAACAGACAGTTTTTACGTTTATGACAACGTTGAAATGAACTTTACACCCTATAAAACAGTAAAATCCAACGAAAATCTTTTAACCGTATTAGATAAAAAGCCCAATCTTTCCGCAGAATTAACCGAACAGCGCGTTATTATCGGTGAAAATGAGTATCTTTGCTGGACCTCCGACGTTTTTGACGAAGGCTATTATATCCTTAACGTTGTAAACTCAAAAGGCGAAAATTATCCTGCCCTTTATTGTGCAGACGATTCAAGTGTGCAGAAACTTTCGTTAAAACTTCTTCAGTATTCGCCCGCAGAAACTCCGTCACCAACACCTGATTCAGAGCCTTTGGCAACTGAAACACCTTTTGTTTTGCCAACAAGCACCACTAACGTTTTATACGAGCCCACTGCCGATACAAATATTTTTGAAGGATTTTTTGAAAACTTTGACCTTCGCCACCTTGCCATTATTATATGTGCAATTTTGTTGCTTGCAATTATTGTAATAATAATTATTCTTATAGTAAGCAGCTGCAAGGAAAAGAAATCTCAGCACGACTGGGGTTTTGAGGAAGAAGAAAACAACGGCTACAATTTTGTGGTGGAAGAAGTCGATAGCAACGACGAATCCGACGACGATTTTGAATAACTTAATTTATCCTGAAAGCATTTTCTTTCAGGATAAATTTTAATTCAGGAGGTTTTATTATGTTACATTTATATACTGACGACGGGCAGAATTTGCCCGAAATTCCTTGGAATATCTATCCCCGCCCCCAATTAAAAAGAGATTCCTTCTTTTGCCTTAACGGTCAATGGGAGTTTGGTACCGACAAAAGCTTTTCCGAAAAAATAACCGTGCCCTTTTGCCCCGAAAGTCTTTTATCGGGCATTAACCGTCCTACCGAAAGCGAATATCTCTTTTATAAAAAAGAATTTACTCTGCCCGAAAATTTTGTAAAAGACCGCGTTTTTCTTCACTTTGGTGCAGTTGACCAGATTTCAACGGTGTATCTTAACAACGTAAAATTAGGTTCAAACGTAGGCGGATATAATCATTTTTCCTTTGAAATTACTGATTTTTTAGAGGAAACAAACCAACTTATCGTAATAGTAAAAGATGACCTTGACCTTACTCTGCCCTATGGCAAGCAATCAAAAAAGCGTGGCGGAATGTGGTACACCCCTGTTTCGGGCATCTGGCAAACGGTATGGATTGAAAGCACCCCCGAAACTTTTATTGAAGATATTTTAATTGAAGCTGACGATAAAAGCGCAAAAATTACCGTAAAAGGCATAAATGAAGGCAAAGTTATTTTTGACGATGCCACCATTCCTTTAGAAAACGGCATTGCAACATATACCCCCGAAAACGTAAAAAAATGGAGTCCTGAAGCACCCAATTTATATTATTTCACCATTGATGGCGAAGGTGACAGAATAGAGAGTTACCTTGCTTTCAGGAAACTTGAAACAAAAGAAGTTGACGGAATAATGCGTTTGTGCTTAAACGGTGAACCGTATTTCTTTAACGGTGTCCTTGACCAAGGCTATTTCTCCGACGGCATTTTCACACCGGCAACAGAAAAAGGCTACGAAAATGATATTCTTTTAATGAAAGAGGCAGGCTTCAACACATTAAGAAAGCACATTAAAGTTGAACCCGAGCAGTTTTATTACGACTGCGACCGCTTGGGTATGGTAGTTTTTCAGGATATGATTAACAACGGTGATTATTCTTTCTTCCGCGACACTCTTTTGCCGACGTTAGGCATACAGAAATTAAACGACAAAAATCTGCACAAAGATAAGAAAACCCGTCGTCAATTTACCCGCGCAATGTTTGAAACCGTAAAATCTTTAAAAAACCACCCGTCTATCTGCTTATGGACGATTTTCAACGAAGGTTGGGGGCAGTTTGATTCCGATTCAATGTATAAAAAACTGAAATCTCTTGATTCCACCCGCTTTATCGACACCACTTCAGGCTGGTTCAGAAACACGGAAACGGACGTTGAAAGCCTTCACGTATATTTCAAAAAACTAAAATTGCAAAAAAGTCAAAAACCCTTTATAATTTCCGAGTTTGGCGGCTACGCGTTAAGCCTTGAAGGTCACGTATTCAACCCCGAAAATCAGTACGGCTACAAAAAGTTCACCTATGTAGAGGCTCTTGACGATGCCGTTTGCACTCTTTTTGAAGATGAGGTCCTTCCTCTTGTAAAGAAAGGTCTGTGCGCATCAATTTATACACAGCTTTCCGACGTAGAAGACGAAACCAACGGTCTTGTCACCTATGACCGCAAAATTAAAAAATTCAGTAACAGATTATACGAAATAAACAAAAAAATTTGTGAAGAAATCAAATAAATGCTTGATTTTCGCAGAAAAATGTAGTATATTAGTTATATAAATTTTTAAGGAGATTTTTTATGAAAAAGTTTTTTAATGAGTTTAAAGAATTCATCAGCCGCGGTAACGTACTTAACCTTGCAGTAGGCGTTATCATCGGTGCCGCATTCCAGAGCATTGTTAAATCCTTGACCGACGATATTATCTCCCCTGTTATCGGCCTTCTTGTAAAAACAGATTTCAAGGATTTGGCAGTTGTTGTTAAAGAAGCAGTTCTTGACGAAGCAGGCGAAGTTTTAACCCCCGAAGTTGCTATCAGATACGGTGCATTCATCACCGCCATCATTAACTTCTTCATTATGGCTCTTGTTATTTTCCTTCTTGTTAAGTTCGTTAACAAGATTATGGATTTAGGCAAGAAAAAGGAAGAGCCCGCAGCACCCGCAGCACCTACAACAAAGGTTTGCCCCTTCTGCAAGAGCGAAATTGCTATCGAAGCAACCCGAAGTCGGAGG
>JAZROC010000301.1:0-3071 GCA_045648525.1 Clostridia bacterium | reverse complement strand
ATAATTCCTGCATATAACGAGGAAGAAAACATAAAACGCGTTGTGGATAACCTTATTGAAAATTATCCTCAATATGATTACGTTATAATTAACGACGGTTCCAAGGATAAGACTCTTGAAATATGCCGTGAAAACAATTATCGCGTACTTGATATGCCTATTAACGTAGGGCTTACCTGCGGTGTTCAAGCGGGTATGATGTACGCCTATGAAAACGGCTACGATTGTGCTCTTCAGTTCGATGGTGACGGTCAGCACGACCCCAAATATATTCAAAAAATGCTTGATACGATGAATGATTGTGACGTTTGCGTTGCTTCTCGTTTCGTTGACGAAAAGAAACCTAAAAGTCTGCGTATGCTTGGCAGCAACATTATTCAGGCAACCATTAAACTTACAACAGGCAAAACCGTAAAAGATCCCACTTCAGGCATGCGTATGTATAACCGTAACGTTGTTAAAGTTTTGGCTGAACAAAATGATTACGGTCCCGAACCAGATACCCTTGCCCACCTTATCAGAAGCGGTGCAAAGGTAAAAGAAGTTCAGGTAGAAATGCACGACCGCATCGCAGGCGAAAGTTATTTAAGTTTTTCGCGTTCAATAAAATATATGATGCATATGTGTTTTTCCATAATGTTTATTCAATGGTGCCGCAAAAAAGTTGTACTTAACGGAGGTAATAAAAAATGAGTATCGTTTTACGTATAGCGTTGATTCTCGTATCTTTTCTTACGATGATATTTACCCTTAAAAAAATAATAAAAACTCAACTTGATATTGATGATGCTATTTATTGGATTATAACTTCATTATTTCTTCTCGTTTTAAGTATTTTTCCGCGCCTTGCGAGCTGGGCATCTGAACTTATGGGAATAGAATCACCTTCTAACTTCGTTTTCTTGTTTATGATTTTTATCATTCTCATAAAACTCTTTAATCTTGCTATTGAACTTTCAATATTGCGAAACCGCCTTAACCGCCTTACACAAAGGCTTGCAATTACCCACGAGCGCAATGACATTGACAAAAATAACACATGATAAAAAAGGAAGACTGAAATCAGTCTTCCTTTTTGCATTGTGAAATTAGATTATAATCATTTGTAAGTATGGTATCTATTCCCATTTCCAAGAATTTTTTCGTTTCTTCTTGCTCATCGGACCAGAACACGTTGCAGATTATGCCGTTTTTATGGGCTTTATCTATCATTTCCTGATTAAAATAGGGTTTGAAAAGCTGAACCTTTTTGCAATCATATTTTATTGCGCGGTCAACAATATCCCAAGGCGCATCACCGCCGCCGCAACAACGACTGATTTCGGGAGCAAGCTGACGTAATTGCTGAAGAACCGTATCATTTCCCGTCATAAAATAAACGTACTTTTCGCAGTCGTATTTTTTTATTAAATTTATAATGTTTTTAAGATGTTTTTCAGGCAACGGGTTAGTGTTGTCTTTTGATTTTATGTGTATATTCATTATAGTGTGGCACGAGAATTTTTTAAGGATTTCCTCAAAGGTAGGAATTTTAAGACCCTTGAATTTTTCGCCGTGCTTTATACCGAAATCGAAGGTTTTAAGTTCCTTTAAAGTTTTTTCAAAAACGACGCCTTCCCCATCGCTTACCCGCTCTAAAGACGAATCGTGAATAGATACAATTTCACCGTCTTTAGTTTCCCACAAATCAAATTCTATTTCCTCTGCACCTAAAGCAACAGCGGCACCAAACGCAGCCATGCTGTTTTCGGGTGCAACTGCATTAAAACCGCGGTGGGCACAAATTCGCGGATAAGGCATAATAGAATCAGGTCTTACAATGGCACTTCCTGCAGGACGGTATTTCCACGGGCGTCTGCCTTTTTCAATATATTCATAGTGTGCAGATGGCGGGTTACCAAAGCCTGCAGGCTTAAAATATTTTTTGGAAAGGTCAATTTCAACAGTTTCCATACCGATGCGACTTTCCATATTCAAAAGTACCTGACCGTCAGGCGCAACCACCATACTTGCGCCGCCTATCTGGGAGTTTTCGTCCATAGAAACAGAAGAGCGAAGCACGTAAGCATTTGTGTTATATGCCAAAAACTGCGACATAATCTTTAATGCGCGATGCGTATCGCTTCTTTGATGGGAGCAACCGATTACAACGTCAACGTTCTGCCTTGCAATGTTGGCAAAGGCTTCGTAAAAATAAAAATCATAGCACACCAAAAAAGCAAAGCGGATACCCTCAATTTCTATAACGGTAGGTTCGGAAAATTCAAAGGAATAGTCGCTATCAAGCTCCATTACGGAAACCTCGCTTGGCACCAAATGCTGTTTATAATATTGTCCCGCAATTTCGCCTTTTCTGTTAAAAACATAAGTGGTGTTGCGAAGTCCTTTTTCGCTTTCACTGCGGGCATTTACAAAGACCAAAGCGTTGCAACGTCGGGCAGTTTTTGCCGCCTCATCAAGCAGAATATCCTTGTATTTTTTTGAACTTTGCTCAGATTGTTCCTTGGTTTTTGCAAGAGCAGGGCAATCGGAGGATTCAGGCAAAACGATAATATCCATTGAATCATCGCATTTTTTTAAATAATCAATGTAAGTCTGAAACAACCGGTCAGACTGACTGTAATCTACAGAATATTCAGGTTGAATAATGCAAACTTTCATATGTTTTCTCCTTTTTTTAATAAAAGCATTATATCACGCAAAAAAGCAATAGTCAATTGTCTTAAAAAAAATCGAGTTTCCCAAGCCATTGCAGTTTTATGCGGTTTATGGTATAATGTGTTTGAAATTTTCTTGTTTTGCGAGGGTTTTATGAATATTGCTGATTGGATAAATATTTTTTTAAATAAATTAACCGAGGTTTTTGAAAATCGTTTGTGGTTTGTTGGTTTGCAGGGTAGTTATGGACGTGGTGAAGCCACAGAAACAAGCGATATTGATGTTGTTGTAATTTTAGATGAACTGTCTGCACGGGATATTCAAGCCTATAATACAATGTTAGATAGTCTGCCCCACCGCCAACTGATTTGCGGATTTCTTTCGGGCAAAAGCGAAATTATGAATTGGGAGCC
>JAZROC010000300.1:0-10297 GCA_045648525.1 Clostridia bacterium | reverse complement strand
AATGATACCGTTTTCAAGGATGCCCGAAACTGAATGAATTTTTGTAACCTCAAGAGCCTCATCAAAGGTAAGTTCAGGCAAAATAGAGGGGATTGCCCGTGCAATCATTGTTTTACCTGAACCCGGCGGGCCAATTAACAGCATATTATGACCGCCTGCTGCCGCAATTTCGGAAGCAAGTTTTGCCGTTGTCTGACCTTTTATATATTTAAAATCCGCACCGAATTGTTGAGGATTTAAAGAATTGTCAAAATTCTTATGTTCAACCTTTGGTATTGCAACACCGTCCCTGAAACGCGAAACTATTGCTTGCAGATTTTTAGGCGTATATATTTCAATACCCTCAATATAGCTTGCTTCTTCGGCATTTTCACGTGAAAGAAAGAACTCGGTCGTGCCCTCCTGCATTGCAGAAATTATCATAGGTGTTACTCCGCGCACACCTTTAATTTCGCCACTTAATGAAAGCTCGCCTAAAAATGCCGCTTTGCTCATAACGACGGTGGGCATCTGATTCGTTGCCGCTAAAATTCCCACGGCAATTGGCAAATCATAAACAGGTCCCTCTTTTTTAGTATCGGCAGGGGCAAGATTTACGGTAATTCTGCCCATTGGAAAAACAAGTCCCGAATTTTTTATGGCAGAACGCACCCGTTCCTTTGATTCCTTTACCGCGGCATCGGGCAAACCTACTATTTCAAAAGACGGTATGCCTTGTGAAACGTCACATTCCACAGTGACCGAAAACCCTTCAATGCCATAAATACCTAAACTTTTTATTTTTGCTAACATTTTTCCCGTTCCTTTTTCAAATATAGCCATATTATAGCACAGGCGCAACCAAAATGGAAGATTTTTGTTTTACTTTTGAATATTTTTATGTTAATATATATACTGAATATGTATATATTAATGTATTGGTAATATATGGAGGTCTTTTTTATGGACGAAAAGCAAATTTTAGAAGGGATTTCACGCAAATTAAAGGGCAATTTTGGTGTGAGTGTTGAAAACGCATCAAAACTGCAACTTTATAAGGCGGTTTCGAGCCTTGCCCGCGACCAGATTATGGAACAATGGATCGAAACCAACAAAAAAATGGAGAAACATAAAAGCAAGGTTGTTTATTATCTTTCTCTTGAATTTCTGATGGGCAAATTTTTAGGTGCAAATCTTATAGCCTTAAACGAGTACACCAATTTTAAAAAGGCATTGAAAAAAATCAACGTTGATATTGAAGATTTAGAGGATATTGAACAGGATGCAGGACTTGGTAACGGTGGTTTAGGCCGTCTTGCCGCATGCTTTTTAGATTCGCTCTCATCGCTTTCGTTGCCTGCTATCGGCTGCGGAATTCGTTACGATTACGGCTTATTCCGCCAGAAAATCGTTGACGGTATGCAGATAGAAATGCCTGATAACTGGCTTGCAGACGGTTGCGCTTGGGAAATTCCCCATAACGAAGAACAATATGAAATCTGTTTCAACGGCAACGTTGTGGAATATTATGACGAATACGGTAAAATGTGTCACAGAACAGAAAATTGCAATAAAGTTCTTGCCGTGCCATACGATATTCCCATCTGTGGCGGTAAAAACGGCATTGTAAACACGTTAAAAATATGGTCGGCACGCTCTCCCGTTTATTTTGATATGTCATACTTTGGTCAGGGCGATTACATTCGCGCCTCGCAGGAAAAGGAGCTTGCGGAAACTATTTCCCGCGTGCTTTATCCCAACGATTCACACAACAACGGCAAGAGCCTGCGTTTGAAACAACAGTATTTCTTCACTTCGGCAACGCTTCAATATATGCTTGCCCGTCACAAACGTCTTGGCTTGCCCATTGAAAAGCTTGCAAATTACGTTGCCGTGCAAATTAACGACACCCATCCCGCCATCGGCATTGCCGAGCTTATGCGCCTTTTAGTTGATAACGAAGGCTTCGGTTGGGACGAAGCATGGGAAATTTGCCAGAACGTTTTCTCTTACACTAACCACACGATTATGTGGGAGGCTCTTGAAAAGTGGCCTGCCTACTTAATGGAAAATCTTCTGCCTCGAATTTATCAGATTATCTGCGAAATTGACAGACGTTTCCGCGAGAAAGCCTATAAAATCTATCCTTGGGACGATGAAAAAGTTAATTCTATTGCACCTTTAGCATATTCGCAGATAAATATGGCAAACTTATGCTTATCCTGCTGTCATAAGGTAAACGGTGTTGCGGGACTCCATACCGATATTTTACGAAACAGTCTTTTTAAGGACCATCAACCCCTGAATCCTGACCAGTTAATGAACGTTACAAACGGTGTAACACCACGACGCTGGCTTCTTCAGGCTAATCCGCTTTTAAGTGAATTTATAACAAAAACCCTTAAAACTGACAGTTGGCCAACCGATATGAAACTTGTTTCCGCCCTTGAAGATAAGGCAAAAGATGCTAAATTTACCGAGAAATTTATGGCAATAAAGCGCGAAAATAAGGTGAGATTGGCAAAATATATAAAAAAACACAATAACATCGACGTTGACCCTGACTCGATTTTTGATATTCAGGTTAAGCGACTTCACGAATATAAACGTCAGATGCTTAACGTGTTGAAGATTTTATATCTATACTTCGATATTAAGGAAAACCATAACACCCACACACCCGTTACTTTTATTTTCGGTGCAAAAGCTTCACCGGGATACGTTCGCGCAAAGCAGATTATAGCACTTATAAATTCTGTTGCCGACCTTGTAAATAACGACCCCGTTGTCAGCAAAACTATGAAGGTTGTGTTTATTGAAAACTATTCAGTTTCAAATGCCCAGTTACTTATGCCCGCCTGCGATATTTCCGAACAAATTTCAATGGCAGGTAAAGAGGCTTCGGGTACAGGCAATATGAAGTTTATGATGAACGGTGCCCTTACTTTAGGCACTTTAGACGGCGCAAACGTTGAAATGCACGATATTTTAGGCAATGAAAATATTTTTATTTTCGGTCTCCGCGCCAACGAAACTGAAGCTCTTTCAATTCCCGGTGTATATAAGCCTATGGATTATTATAACCAGAATACAATGTTAAAGCGCGTTATTGATTCTTTTCAGGACGGCACTTTAAAAGGCGACGTACAAAGCATAAAGAATTATCTTTTAGACGGTGACGGTGGAACTGCCGACCCATATTTGTGCCTTGCCGATTTTGCTTCTTATATTGAAGCTTACGAAAGAATGGAAGCTCTTTATCTTGACAAAGCTGCCTGGAGTGAAAAGGCAGTAATAAATACTGCAAGGTCACATTTCTTCTCCAGTGACCGAAGCATTGAGGAGTATAATAAAAACATATGGAAACTTTCCAAAGTGTAATATTTAATTCCCACGATGAGCAATTTCGTTGTCCTCAAGGTGCAATAGCCCTTGGGGATAGCATTACGTTAAGAATTTTCGTTTCTAAAGCACTTTCTGCCTATGGTGTTACTTTGCGTTTATGGGTAAATGACGAAGAAAAACTTCTTGCAATGACCCGCACAAACACCTTTGACCACACCCCTTACGGTGATTTTTTAGAGGAATATACTATAAATGTTTCATGTGAAACATTGGGTCTTATCTGGTATTACTTTATCATATACACACCCGCAAAACCCTTGTATTGCCTGAATAATCAGAATATGACAGGCGGAGTTGGTGAAATAAAAGAATATCAGGATACGTCCAAGAGTTTCCAGATAACAGTTATGCAGAACGACTATAAAACACCCGACTGGGCAAAAGGCGCGGTGATGTACCAAATTTTTCCCGACCGTTTTTTCAGAAACACGTCTGCAGGCGATTTAACAGGGAGAATTTTTCACGAGAACTGGGAGGACGAGCCTGAATATAAAATTGATGAAAATTTAGGTTACTATCCCGCAAACGACTTTTTCGGTGGTAATTTTAAGGGCATTGAGGACAAGCTTGATTATTTAAAATCCCTTAACGTTGACGTTTTATACCTGAATCCCGTTTTTAAATCGTATTCCAATCATCGCTACGATACCGGTGATTATGAAACCGTCGACCCCGTTTTAGGCACAAACGATGATTTTATTTTCTTATGTAAAAAGGCAAAAGAAAAGGGCATTCGCATTATATTAGACGGTGTTTTTTCCCATACTGGTAGCGATAGCAGATATTTTAACCGCGAAAATTCCTATAACGAATCGGGTGCATATCAATCGCAAAACTCACCATACTACGATTGGTATGATTTTGAGAACTTCCCTGATAAGTACGATTGTTGGTGGGGCGTATGGTCTTTGCCTTGCGTTAAAGAAATGACTCCGTCATACGTTAAGTATATTTTAACCGATGAAAACAGTATTGTTAAACGTTGGATAAAAGCTGGCATTTCAGGCTGGCGACTTGACGTTGCCGATGAATTACCTGATGAGTTTTTAAAAATTCTTCGTGAAGAAGTTAAAAAAACAGACGAAGATGCTTTAATTTTAGGCGAAGTCTGGGAAGATGCAAGCAACAAAATAAGCTATAATTCTCAACGTGAATTTTTATGGGGCGAAGAGCTTGACACAGTTATGAACTATCCCCTTAAAAACGCAGTTGTTGATTATCTTACATCAAAAATTTCGGGCAAGGAATTTTGCAACAAAATTCTTTCTTTAAGAGAAAATTATCCCGAAGAAGCCTTTTACTGTCTAATGAACTTCCTTTCAACCCACGATAGCGAAAGAATCCTGACAAGGCTTACTACCTCGGCAGAAGATATGACGAGGGAAGAACAGGCAGTATATGTCCCTGAAGAACATATGCTTATTGAAGCAAAGGCTCTTTCAAAACTTGCCGCACTTATAATTTTTGCTTTGCCAGGTATGCCGTCAATTTATTATGGTGATGAAGCAGGGCTTCAGGGTTTAAAAGACCCTTTTAACAGAAAAACTTATCCTTGGGGCAGGGAAGATACCGAGCTTTTAAATTGGTATAAAACTGTTACGTCAATTCGTGACGATGTTTTTAAATACGGAAAATTACGTCTTGACGTTGCGGGAAGTCTTTTAAGCATACGAAGAAGCTATAAAGGTCAATATCGCTACGTTTTGATAAATCCGACAGACGACGTTGTTGAAACGCTTTTAGACCTTTCCTATTTTAAAAATTCTCCTGAAATTATATGCGATACCGGTTGCGGTATGCAGTTTCAGGAAAGAGAAAATGGTTATTATTTATTATTACCCGCAAGAAGCGGTGCAGTTTTTAAATAATGTTTCACGTGAAGAGGCTTCGCCTTTCAAAAATCCGCTAAAGACGAATTTTTGAAAATTGCACGTATCTGCGTGCTGATGGCGACTTGATACGTGTAATGTGTTATAGCCACCGCGCATGTCGCCGTCTATAACAGTATTTTATATATTTATAAGCAATGTTTCACGTGAAACATAAAAAATAAAAAAGGAGAAAAATATTATGGCAAATGAAATTATTAAAGGTATGGGTTTTCACCATATCGGTCTCAAGGCAAAGGATTTTGAAAAATCCTGCGCATTTTACAAGGCTTTAGGTTTAAAGGAAGTTGTTGGTTGGTCAGACCCTATGAAAACAATCAAAATGTTTGACCTTGGCGACGGTGGAAAAATTGAATTATTCTCTGACGGTGGCGACGAATACAGCGAAAACGGCAAATGGGTTCACTTTGCAGTAGAAGTTGAAGATCCCAAGGAAGCCTATGAAATCGCATTAAAAGCAGGCGCAACTTCTATGATTGCACCTAAAATTGTTCCTCTTGATTCTGAACCTTACAAAATGTCAATTTATATCGCATTTGTAAAAGGTCCTGACGGCGAACAGATTGAATTTTTCAAACAAGTAAAATAATGGATTTTACATACACTTTAATCAAAACAAACCGTAAAAGCGTGGCATTGGAAATTTCACCCGATGGCACGCTTATTGTCCGCGCGCCTTTGCGTTACACTAAAGAAAATGCGGAAAAATTTATTAAAGAGCACGAAAAGTGGATTTTAAAACATCTTCCTTCAATTTTAGCTAAAAAACAAGAGGTTTCTTTATTAAGTGATAAAGACGTTATTACTGCAAAAAAATGTGCAAAAGTTATTTGCTCGTATTTTGTGGATAAATATGCCCCTATAATGAACGTATGTCCTAAAAATATAAAAGTAACGTCGGCAAAGAAAAGCTTTGGCAGCTGTTCAGGCAAGGACAATATATGCTTTTCATACTTTCTTATGCTGTATCCAATAGAAGCAATTATCTACGTGGTCGTACACGAACTGGCACATATTAAACATCACAACCACTCTGCAAACTTTCATAATTATCTGAAAAAATTTCTTCCCGAAGCAGATAAATATGAAAAACTATTGGAACCTTCCTTTGCAAAATACGAAAATTTTCTAAAAAACATTGAATTTATAAAAAATATAAATAGTTAAATGTCCCGATTAAACAAAAAAATGTCTTACTTTTCTATTGTATTTGCTTTTTGTTTGTGATAAGATATAAACAGTAGAAAACGTCAATTTTACAGTAGAAAATTACATTGTTTTCTAAAGATAATAGCCATATAATAAAAAAGAAAATAAAAAAGGGGTTTTTATTATGAAAAAGTTTTTAGCAATTTTTCTTTCAGTATGTTTTGTTCTTTCATTAATTAATTTTAGCGTTTTTGCTGAAGAAACAAAAGAATATTCATACAAAATGAATGAAGAACTTCTTTCAAACGGTGCTTTTGAAGATGACCTTGATGGTTATAAGCATTACGGTGCCGGTGGTGAGTATGAAGTTTCTGAAGAATATGGCAGAACAGGCTGTGGTCTGGCAATTTATAATCGTACACAAAAGTATGATACCGTTGCCTATGACGTAACTGAAATTTTATCAGAAGCAGGTCCCGGAAAATATAAGGCATCAATGTGGATTAAGCTTATGGATGATTCCGAATATCAGGGTCAGGTGCAGCTTGTACTTAATTTTAAAACAAAAAGTGGCACAAAAACCAACTACGTTGCAACAAAAATGTTTGAGCTTACAAACCAGTGGCAAGAAATTTCTTTTCACAGTAACGTAAATTATAACGTTGAAGACCCCATTATCATTGCATATTTATAT
Source organism: Clostridia bacterium (assembly GCA_045648525.1). Taxonomy (GTDB): domain Bacteria; phylum Bacillota; class Clostridia; order Christensenellales; family QALW01; genus UMGS1322. Next base: position 3,181 of record JAZROC010000300.1, on the reverse strand, counting down.
CAGCAAAGTTTTGATAGCGAAGATAATCCGCCAAGCGTTATGGTTGATGATTTCTCTTTTATAAAAACCACCGAAATAAACGGACTTTTGCCTAAAGAAAAACTTGAATTACAACAAGTTAAACTTGAACATATTTCACCTGCAAATTATGAAAGAGAAGAGAAAACCACCTTTGGTGCTATCCGTTGGGATGCCTGGGTTGAATCAGAAAACGACAACGACCCTGCTTTTCAGGTACAGCGTTCACTTTCTAAAAAGGAATTTCATTGGCGCGCTCCTTTCTTTGCAGAAGTAACTGAAGAAGGAAAAATCACAATACCTGAATATAATCAGGAGGTTTTTGATAAAGAAATGGAATATGCCATTGAAGCAGGCGTTGATTATTTTGCTTATGTTTGGTATGATTCTTCAATGAAAGCCTCAAGAGTGTTCCACACACAATCAAAATATAAAAATGACGTTAAAATGTGCGCCTGCTTTGACGGTAACGCAATTAATAAGGAATACGCCCGCAAGGAAATGGAAACTCTGTTAAAAGAAGATTATTATATGACCGTTTTAGGTGGCAGACCTTTAATGTATTACTTTGGCGAAAGTAAAAATCTCCTTGCAATTTCTGAAGATATTGCATATTATCGCTCACTTACAGAGGCTTTAGGTATTCCCGAACCATATGCCGTTATTATGAACGTTTCACCACAGCAAGCACTTTCTGCCTATGGTGATGCAGTTTCATCATATGCAATTTACGGTGAACATAACGAGCCCTTTACAAACGTTATGAAATATGCTTCCGAAGAATGGGAAAGTTTCCAAAAATCAGGTTTTCAATACGTTCCCACCGTTTCATACGGCTGGAACCCCGAACCACGTTTCCATAATCCTGTTTCCTGGACAAGTGTTACAACTGACCGCTGGGCAGACTATGCAACGGCAGAAAATATAACCGAACACGTAACCTATGCATATTCATATATGCAACATTCCATGGTTAAAGATTTTACAAAAGCAAACACTATGATTGCTTATGCGTGGAATGAGCACGACGAAGGCGGTTGGATTTGTCCTACCATTGCAGTTGATGAAAACGGAAATCAACTTTATAATGATGATGGCACTAAAAAAATAGACGACAGTCGCGTTAAAGCAACTCGAAAAGCCGTTGATAATTATAAAAACGGAAATTTTGTTGACGTTGCAATAAACGGAGTTTTGTCAGACGGTTCCGCCGCAGCCACACCTACAACAGAAGTTACACCTCAACCACAAATTAATGATAACAACATTTTGAATTTATGGTGGATAATTCCTGCCGTAATAATCGTTATCGGCGGTGCAGTAACAGTTATCATTATTAAAAAAAAGGAGAAAAAATGATATGGAAAAATTAACCATTGGCGCAATCCGTTGGGACGCTTGGTTTAAATCAGAAAATGAAAATGACCCTTCCTTTCAGGTACAACGTTCACTTTCGCCTAAAAGATTTCATTTCCGCGCACCGTTTTTTGCAGAGATAACCGAAGAAAACAAAGTATATATTCCCAAATATGACCAGACCATTTTCGATAGAGAAATGGAATACGCCATTGATGCGGGTATTGATTATTTTGCTTACGTTTGGTACGGCAATCCCGGTCAGGACGGTTTAAGTTTAGCACGAAAATTACATACAACCTCAAAATACAAAAACGACGTTAAAATGTGTGCTTGTTTTGATAACAATGGCATTAATAAAGACTACGTTAAAGAAGAATTACCCAAACTTTTTAAAGAGGATTTCTATAAAAAAGTCTTTGATGGCAGACCGCTTGTTTACTACTTTGGTTTATGCAATAAATTTGACGGAATTAAAAAAGATATTGAATTTTTTACAGAAGTTTGCGAAAAGGAAAATATCAAAAAGCCTTTCTACGTTATAATGGATGCAACAGTTGAACAATGTTTATACATTAAAGGTGACGCAATTTCCCACTACTGTGCTTGGGGCGGCAATGGCGAAGCTTTTGAAGCTATGCATTTAAGAAACGTGGAAAAATGGAAAACAGAAAGCAAGCAATGTGAAGAAAATGGGCTTCAGTTTATACCCACAATTACAAGCGGTTGGAATAACGAAACCCGCCACGAAAATCCGGTTTCCTGGATTAATCAGGACCTTTCAAAAAGCTACGTGCAATATGCCACTGCCGATGAAGTTTATAACCAGACAAAAGCAGCAAAAGACTTTTTGCTTAATAAAAATATTCCCGTTAATTCAGCCATAATTTACGCTTGGAATGAGCACGACGAAGGCGGTTGGATTTGCCCGACAATCAAAGTTGACGAAAACGGTAATCAACTTTTTGAAAACGGTGAAAAACTGATAAATGATGAAAGAATTTGTGCCGTTAAGAAAGTAATTAAAAATTAAATTTTTTTGCAACTGCATTTTTTTGCAGTTGCTTTTTTTATAAAACTATTTTTTTGATTAAATTTTTTATATTTTTTAAAAAAAATCTTGAAATATTGCGTAAAAATCTTAAAATTTCGTTTATTTTAGATATTGAGTTTTCTTAATATTAGTGATATACTAATTATATATATAAATACAATGGAGGTACTTTATGAAAAAAATCATTTCATTTTTGTTAGTTGCAATAATGGTTATGGCAGTTATGCCTGCTTTTTCAGCTTATGCAATAACAGAAGAACTTTTAACGAATCCGGGTTTTGAAGAAGGCGACGAAACCGGCTACGTTAACTACGGTGCCTGCAATATGGAAGTTGGCGAGGAATATGCCCATAAAGGAAGCTACGGTATGCTTCTTTCAGGCAGAGCCAACGGCTACGCAACTTGGGCACAGGATATTTCAGAAATTCTTATTTTAAACGGCCCCGGTGAATATACCGCATCATTATGGATTAAACTTCAAGAAGGTCAGGAGCCCTGCACAGTTCATCTTACAATGATTGTTCAGTCAAACGATGCTGAAAAACCCACTTATTATACAAGTGGCAGAAAAACTTTAACAACCGAATGGCAACAGTTCACATTTAAAGGAAAGATTGATTTTGACCCCATTCACGGTTTTAAAACTGCTCTTTTATATCAGCAATCCGAAGGCGGTAAAGGCGCACCTGATATTATGCTTGACGATTTTTCACTTAAAAAGAACAGCGAAGTTAACGGTATTCCGTTAGACCA
>JAZROC010000299.1:0-2469 GCA_045648525.1 Clostridia bacterium | reverse complement strand
AAAGACGTTAGATGCAAAAATTTCAGTTACTTTATCCATAGTTTCACTCCTAATAAGAGAAAAAAATTACCTATATAAATTATACATTCAAAATGCATATTTTGTCAACCGATAATAAACGATATACTTTCTAAAGGTCCTCTCTGCTTTTTCGGTATTTTAAGGGAGCTACTCCCGTTTTTTTCTTGAAAATACGACAAAAATATGAGCCATCCTGAAAACCGCATTGCTCAGCAATTTCAAAGACCGATAAATTTGTTTCCCTTAAGGCTATTTTGGCTTTTGAGATTTTGGCTTTCAAAAGATATTCCTGAGGAGTTACTCCCGAATATTCCTTAAATAACCGACAAAAATAATTTTGCGTTACGTTACACTCTTTTGCTATTTCTTTAATGGATAATGAAAGGACGGTATCGTTTTCAAGATACTCTATCCCCTTTTTTATTACGGAGAAATTTTTGATATCGTTACTCTTTTCATTATTGGCAAGAGTTACGATTATATCGTAAAAAAGCGCCTGAAGTTGCGCAAAAGACTGTAAGCCTGCATCACTTATAACGCTCATTTTCTGAAAATAATTTAAAATTTGCTTATTTTCACCGTTGGCTATTACGTTATTGTTTTTGAGCACGATGCGTTTATGGTCTTCATCAAACATTAAAAAATTGATTCCGTAAGTGCCTCCGTCTTCCGTATCGCGCTCGTCAATGGTAAGTACGTATTCTTTGCCCGTGGGAATATGCACAATATCACCGTGTTTTAGGGAAAAAGTTTCCCCGTCCTTCATTGAATAAGTTATTTTCGCACGGTCAACAAACAACAGAAGGTCATTTTCTTTGGGGTTGCCGATGCAGGAAAAAGTTCTGCAATTTTTCCACGTCTGATAGACGCATACGCTTACCTGCACGTAACAGTTGCGGTTACATAACAGTTTTAAAATGTGCTGATTTTCCATTTGTATTTCTCCTGAATAATTCTTGTATTTATTATATACGTTTCCTTTTTATTTGTCAAAGGTTGTGTGAAAAAGTCCTGTTTTTGTATATATAAATCCATTGATATTACTTAATTAATATGCTATACTGACAAAAAAAGGAGTTGTAAAAATGAAATACGATAAATTAAAAGAATATTTACTTGAATTATCTGAAATACTTTGGGCAGAGCCTTACGGTGATTTTAAAAATCATTGCATCGTTGTAACTAAAAACAGTTCTTATCCTTCACAGTTATGGGATTGGGGCAACTGGGCAAACAACATTGCATTAAGACAGATTGCAAAATATAAGGGCAAAGAAAACGATTTAATAAAGCACGAAATCGGTTCGGTAAACAACTTTTTAAACGAGCAACACGATGACGGAAGCATTGAGATTGCCGTTTTCAGCGGTAAAGAACACGATTTCGTTTCGCTTATGCCACACAGAAATATTCACAAACCCGTACTTGCTCAACACGTTGCTTTTATTTTAAAATACGTTGACGCTCTTGATTGGGCAAAGGAAATTTTCCCAAAATTAAAGAAATTCGTTACTTATTACGAAGAAAACGCAAAGCACGAAAGCGGTCTTTTCTATTTCTTTGACGATTTTGCTATCGGTGTTGATAATGATCCTTCTACCTTCTACCGCCCCGATAACAGTTCCGCTTCTATTTTCCTTAACTCCTTAATGTATATGGAACTTGGTTCGATGAGCCACATTGCTTCGTTAATTGGAAATAAAGAAGATGAAGAATACTATAAAAACAGACAGGTTGAATTAAAAAATGCAATAAACGAGCATTGCTACGATGAAAAGGACGGAATGTATTACAGTTGTGACATCAATCTGCGTCCTATCGAAAAAGACGTTTTATTACATTCAGGTGCACCAAGACATTATTCAACACTTATTCAGCGCCTGGGTTGCTGGAGTTCGTTCCTTCCCCTTTGGGCAGGTATTCCCACAAAAGAACAGGCTGAACGCATTGTTAAGGAAAATCTTTTGGACGAAAAAGGTTTCTGGGCAAAGTACGGTGTAAGGTCATTATCAAAATATGAAAAAATGTATCGTCTTGTGGGCACAGGTAATCCTTCAAGCTGGCAGGGCGGCGTATGGATTTTATCAAACTACTTTGTTTTCAAGGCTCTTTTAAGATACGGTTATAAAGAAGAAGCCGAAACTCTTGCAAAAGGTACTCTTGACCTTTTGGCAATGGATTTTGAGAAAAATGGCGCTTTCCACGAATATTACGATCCCGACACCGGTGAAGGTCTTTTTAATAAAGGATTTTCAAGTTGGAATTTACTTGCCTTTAATATGCTTGAATATTTTGACGGCAACGAGGTTATTGAAGAATTTAAGATGTAAAAAAATCCGCCTTAAAGGCGGATTTTTTGTGTGTGCTGATTGTTTGCAACAGTTGCAAGGAATTATCGGGCATATTTCAGAGTTCGATAAAACTTGCAAATCAGCGGCACGAACGGTT
>JAZROC010000298.1:0-2786 GCA_045648525.1 Clostridia bacterium | reverse complement strand
GGAGCGCATATAATTCCACTCATTAAGATGGAATTCCACCTTTTCAAGACCTGCATCTTCAAATGATTTAATTGCGCAATCATAAAGTTCCTGTACAACCGTCGGAGACCACATATAACCGTGAAAAGAATAAAAATCAAGAGGAATATTTTTCTCTTTTACCGCCTTTAAAAAGGGATTTATAAACTCGTAATGCCATGAAGATGTAAAGGCAGGACCTCCAATTTTTAAATGTGGAAACTTTTCTTTCAGATATTTTGCGGCAATTTCATAAAACTCAATAAATAACGCCATTTTTCCCTGCCAGCAAGGATTATTCTCACCATCGGTATGGGTACAATCCGGTTCGTTCCAGATTTCCCAATATTCAATATCATAATTAAAGCCGTTGCCCCAGCCTTCTGTATAGTGTCGGATAATATTTTCGCAAATTCTTGCCCACTTATGAAAATCCTTTGGAGGATAAGTTCCGTATTTATAACCGTGCTCAATAGCGGCACCTAAACGGTAATAAGGCTTTGTACCTACCGCAAAAGTACGTTGAACATATGTATCCGTAGGCTCAAAGATATAGTTTGCAGGGTCGTTTTCGTCGGCATCAAAATTAGGGAAAATTCTGTGTACGTCAACGGAAAATTCACCGCCATATGCTGTAAAAAAAGCAGAATCGTGATACCGTGCATAAGGAATTTCAAGTTTTTTATAAAGTTCAATGTTACCACCGTTACGTGCGTGAACGGGACCGTTGTTTACAGCGTGCATTGGCTTTATTTTGCCTGAAACATTTTTTAAATCAAAATTAAATGTCGCCATTTTCTTCTCCTCAATCAATTTTTTTCCTTTTTCTCCATAATATTTTATCATACGAAAGTTATGAAGTCAATATTACGGGTAAAATTCGGAAATTTTCCGAAAAAATAAGTGAGGTTGCCCTCACCTATTTTAAAACTCAACTATTCTACCGCCAACAACAGTCATTTTTACATTAAGGTCGTCGTCGACAACGGCAAAATCAGCATCAAAGCCTACTGAAAGCTCGCCTTTATTTACACCGATAAGTGTTGCAGGAGCTTTTGTTGCCATATAAATTGCATCTTCTTTGGGAACACCAAACTTAATTGCGTTTTTAACACCAGCCATAAGATTTGAGGTACTGCCCGCAACTGTGTCACTATCAAGAAGCGTTGCAAGTGAATTTACAACCTTTATGGGAAGTCCGCCTAAATCATAAATACCGTCGGGCATACCTGCCGCCTTAACAGCGTCAGAGATAAGTACCATTCTTTCTTTACCGAAAGCACGATAAAACATAAGCACCATTGAAGGATGTATATGCACACCGTCACAGATTATCTGTGCATAGGCATCACCCGCTATTGCGGCACCTACAAGACCGGGGAAACGGTGATGTAAAGGTGTCATTGCATTGCAGGTGTGAGTTAAGCAATTTGCGCCGTTTTTTATGGCTTCTAAACTTGTTTCATAGTCGGCATCGCTATGGCCTAATGAAACTACTGCATTTTTGCAATTTTTGATAAACTCCATACCGCCTTCTACTTCGGGGGCAACGGTTATCATTTTTACGTTTTCAAACTCATTAAACTCGTCAATATCGGGTTTTCTGATGTGCGCAGGATTCTGTGCACCGCGGCGGGAATCGGCAATATATGGGCCTTCAAGGTGATAGCCCATAATTTCAGCACCGTCTGTTTTGGGAATTTCGCCATTAACAACGGTTTTAATATCCTCAATAGCAACAGTCATTGTCGTAGGTAAAAACGAAGTAACGCCCTGCTTTGCAAGATACAACGAAATTGCATTTAAGCCATCAACGTCCATATCCATAGTATCGTGATTCATACTACCGTGAATATGAATATCAATTAAACCCGGAATAATTTCAGCGCCTTTTAAATCAACACCGTCTTCACTACATTTTTTAAATTCTTTAAACTTCCCGTCTTCAATAATAATATCGGTAATTTCACCTTTAATACGGGCATTTTTAAAAATTTTATTCATTGCATACCTCATTTTAATTCAATATCAAAGATTTCCTTGCTAACAACGATTTCAGCATTTTTGTGATTCTGAAGATACGTTACGGGTGCAAATCTTGAAACATCACCTAACGCGGCTTTACGCATAATACCCCACTGCCAGTCAAGATAGAGATATACCTTGAAAACTTCTGCTTTCAAAAGCTGTTTCATACCTAAAGTAATACATCTTCTTGGGAAAATATCAAGTGCTCCGTGGATTTTACCACTTCCGTTACGTGTAATTGTTTCTCTTGAAATATCAAGGCAACGTGTTCCGATTTTGCCGTATTCTTCATCGGTAATATTATCTTCAGGCTCGGCAGGCTCGTTAAACGCAATGTGACCGTTAATGCCAACACCTGTTAAACAAAGGTCAACCTTTTCCAAGGAATCAAAGAATGCGTCTATTTCTGCTTCTTTGCCCGGCTCGGGGAACATACGGTTCTTTTCATCCATAACAAGTTCAGGTTTGATTTTTGAATAGAGCAAATCATCCATAGTCTTTCTGAAGCTTAACATATTGTCATATGCGATAAAATTATCGTTATCGTCAAGATACTCGTCCATATTGATAAAAATGCAGTTTTTGAGGCTGATATTCTCGTTGTTTACGATTTCAACGAAATAAGGATACTGTGCAATAGGACCTACGGGGCAGATAATAACAGTCTGCTTACCGTTATTTTTGATTATGGTATCTGCCATAATTCTTGCTATCTCTCTGTAAATTGCATCTTCACTTTC
>JAZROC010000297.1:0-7879 GCA_045648525.1 Clostridia bacterium | reverse complement strand
ATTTGTCTTCCTAAGACCGCTTGGCCTCCGACTTTATCTTTACCTCCTTAAATATCAAGCTCGTCGTCTGAAACAAGACGCGCGTTTTCTTCGATAAACTGACGTCTGGGCTCAACCTCGTCACCCATTAAGATGGTGAAAATCTGGTCAGCGGCAATGGCGTCTTTCATTGTAACACGTTTTAAAATACGTGTTTCGGGATTCATTGTGGTTTCAAAAAGCTGTTCAGAACTCATTTCACCAAGACCTTTATAACGGGCAACCTCATAATTCTGTCTGTTAATGGAATCAAGGAACTCGTTAAGCTCGGCATCTGAATAGCAATAATGTATCTGCTTTGTTCTTGTCATTGTTACCTTAAATAACGGTGGCTGTGCCGCATAAACGTAGCCGCCGGTTATAAGCTGGGGCATATGACGGAAGAAGAAAGTTAACAAAAGTGTGCGGATATGTGAACCGTCAACGTCAGCATCGGTCATACATATAATTTTGTGATATCTTAACTTGCTTTCGTCAAACTCAACGTCAATACCTGCGCCGAAAGCAGTTATCATTGAACGGATTTCGTTATTCTGAAGCATCTTGTCAAGACGTGTTTTTTCAACGTTAAGTATTTTACCGCGAAGTGGCAGAATTGCTTGAGTCTTTCTGTCTCTGCCGTCTTTTGCGGAGCCGCCTGCGGAGTCACCCTCTACGATAAATATTTCGCATTTTGTGGGGTCTTTTTCTGAACAGTCAGCAAGTTTGCCGGGAAGTGAGAAGGTGTCAAGGCTTGATTTTCTTCTTGTTAATTCCCTTGCTTTTCTTGCGGCTTCCCTTGCGCGTGACGCCATAAGGCATTTATCAATAATACCCTTTGCAACCTGCGGGTTTTCTTCAAGGAACGCTTCTAACTTTTCAGTAACGATGTTTTCTGTTACGGGGCGGATTTCAGAATTGCCTAATTTGGTCTTTGTCTGACCTTCAAATTGGGGCTCTTCAAGCTTAACTGAAACGATGGCGGTAAGGCCTTCACGCACGTCCTCACCTGAAAGATTCTGTTCGCTTTCTTTCAAAAGCTTATACTTTCTTGCATATTCGTTTATAACCTTTGTTAAGGCATTTCTGAAGCCCGTTAAGTGAGTACCGCCTTCGTGGGTCTGAATATTGTTTGCGAAGGTATATACGGTTTCCTGATAGCCGTCGTTATACTGCATTGCAACTTCAACGGTGCTTGTACCCTTAACGCCCTCAAAATAAAGGGGTTTTTCAAGTAAAAGAGTCTTGTTTTTGTTTAAATACTCAACAAACTCAATGATACCGCCTTCGTAATGGAAGCTTTCAAGAGCCTTGTGCTCTTCGCGCTTATCTTCGATGGTAATACGAATACCCTTGTTTAAGAAGGCAAGCTCTCTTAAACGCTTTTTAAGATTATCAAAATCGAAAACAACAGTTTCAAAAACCTCAGGATCGGGCCAGAAACGAACGCAAGTGCCTGTTTCTTCGGTTTCACCGATAACGGTAAGCGAATCAATGGCATCACCGCGCTTGTAGTGCTGTTCGTGAATTTTGCCCTGTCGTCTTACTTCAACGTGAAGGTCGGTAGCAAGTGCGTTAACTACTGAAAGACCAACACCGTGAAGACCACCTGAAACTTTGTATCCGCCACCGCCGAACTTGCCGCCTGCGTGAAGCACGGTAAGTGCAACTTCAACTGCCGGTTTCTGATACTTTTCGTGAATGTCAACGGGGATTCCTCGTCCGTTATCACGCACCGAACAAGAACCGTCTTCGTGAATGGTTACGGTAATGTTGTTACAAAAGCCTGCCAAAGCCTCGTCGATAGAGTTGTCAACAAGCTCCTGCACCAAGTGGTGAAGACCGCGCTCGTCAGTTGAACCGATGTACATACCCGGTCTTCTTCTAACGGCTTCAAGTCCCTCAAGAACCTGAATTTGCGATGCGTTATAGTTGTTTTCCGTCATAAGATTTTTCCTTTCTTTAGGCAGGTGAAAATGACTTTTCACCCTTTATTATATATAATAATATATTTATATATAATATACCACAAAAGAAAGGTAATGTAAACTGTTTTTTTAATTTTTTAGGGCGTTTTTTTGTAGAAAAATATAAGTCCTCGTTCATTGCATTTTCTCAAAAAAGGGAAAGGCTTGCGCGGGACTACTTAAAAAGGAGAGGATTTTCGTCCTCTCCTTTTTTATATCAGCCAATCCACGAGCCTGTGCAGCAGAAGCCTGAAGATTGGTTGTTGCAACGGCAACCACCGTTGGTGATATTTGAGCATCCGTTGTTTCCGTTGTTACAGCCGTTATTACAGCCATTGTTACAGCTGTTGCAGTTATTATTGCAACTGCAGTTGTTACCGCAGTTATTATTAAAAGTGCCGTATGCGCTTGAGTTGCATCTTGTTAAACACATAAAAACTTCTCCCTTCGTAGTCAGGTGACTACACTTCATAATATGCTTAAAAAACAGTATTTGTCACAAGAAATCTTGAAATGTTGCGTAAAAACCTTTAAATATTGCGTTTTTCAATATTGACACTGCATGAGCGAAATTATATAATAAAATTAATAAATTTCAGGAGGAATTATTATGGAATTTTTATTAGGTTGCAACTATTGGGCAAGCCACGCAGGCACCGATATGTGGGCAAATTGGGATGCTGACAGAATTGAAAAAGATTTTCAGCTTTTAAAGGAAAATAACGTTAACGCACTTCGCGTGTTTATTAACTGGCGTGATTTTCAGCCGGTTGTTACACTTTATGGCGGTGGCTTTTCGGTAAGGGAGTATCTTATGAAGGATTTATCCAAACCCACCAATCCATACTATCTTGATGAAACTATGCTTGAACGTTTTGACGTTTTTTGTGATTTAGCGGAAAAATACGGTTTCAAATTAATCGTAGGCATCGTTACCGGTTGGATGAGTGGCAGAATGTTCGCCCCCACAGCGTTAGAGGGCAGAAATACTTATACTGACCCCGTTTCACTTCGTTTTCAGATTAAGCTTGTAACGGGCATCGTTTCCCGCTTTAAAGATAAAAAGGCAATTTTCGCTTGGAATTTAGGTAACGAATGTAACGCAATGTCGCCCTGCCCATCAAGAGAAATCGCGTTTAACTGGACGTCCTTGATTGCCAACACCATTCGCGCAAACGATCCTGACAGAATGGTTGTAAGCGGTATGCACGGTCTTAGCACGGAAGGCTCAACGCGCGACAGAAACTGGTTTATCGAAGACCAAGGCGAAGCAACGGATATGCTTACTACCCATCCTTACGCTTACTTCGTGCCACATTGTCAGGTTGACCCGATGAATTCTATCCGTACTCTTATGCACGGCACCACGGAAACGCTTTTATACGCGCATTTAAGCCAAAAACCTTGTCTGGTTGAGGAATTGGGCACTTTAAGTAATTCAATCTGTTCTGATGAGGTTTCTGCCGATTTTATGCGTATAAATCTTATTTCCAACTGGGCGGAAAATTCCCCCGGTGTTTTGTGGTGGTGCGCCCACGAGCAGAGTCATCTTTCGCTTCCGCCATATAATTGGTGTATGCTTGAGCGCGAACTCGGTATGTTCGATAAGGATTATAAACCTAAAAAATATATGCTCGAAATGAAGGAATTTGCTCAATTCTTAAAGGATACGGGCTTAAAGCAGGCTAAACCTGAAACTGACGCGGCTATCGTGCTTACCCGCAATACTGACTGTTGGGGTCTTGCGTATATGAGTTTCATTCTCGCAAAGCAGGCAGGTCTTGAAGCAGAATTTGTTGCGCCTAACTCTCCTCTTCCTGATAAAAAGGTTTATATTATGCCTTCAACTGTAGGTGACGGCTGTCTTTATAAGGAATACTATTTCGACCTTAAAAAGCGCGTTGAAGAAGGCGCAACCCTTTATATGTCAAATGCAAGCGCATTTTATAGTGAATTCTGTGAGTTTACAGGTCTTGAAATTCAGTATCTTGAAAAGTTTACGGGAATTAAGGGCGAGTTTGAGCTTGACGGTGTAAAAATTCCTTACGCTTACGACCAAAGACGTACCGTTTGCGTAAAGGGCGCAAAGGTTATTGCAACTGATGACCTTGGCAATCCCCTTTTAACAGAGTTCAATTACGGCAAGGGTAAGGTTGTTTTCCTTAACTTCGGTATGGAAGCAAGTATGCTTACGGAAAGCTACGCTTTTAATAAAAATCGCCATAAAATTTACGAATATGCTTTTAAGGATTTTATTGAAAATAAAAAGGTTGTTGCCAAAAAATCCCACGCTACCGTTACTATTTCAGGAAACATCGTTACCGTGCTTAACCTTTCAAATGAAGAAATCGACCCTGAAATTATCTTAAAAGGCGTTGAAGTTGATAAAGTTTACCGCAACGCGCTTAATAAAATTCCTGCTTGCGACGGTTGCATCTTCACAATTAAATAAGCAAAAGTTTGAGATAAAAAAACCGACAGAAAATTTTTCTGTCGGATTTTTTTATGCTTGCTTTTTGTCTTTCTTTTCTTTCTTTGTTGTTTCATTTTCCTTGGGCATTGCGATAAGCACTGCGTTTTCGGCAATAACGTGGCTTGCCGAAGCACTGACTGCCAATGAAAGAGCTATTGAAATCGGGCTGCATTCTTCCTTTGCTTTGCTTGCGGAATTTTGCAGGGAAGTTTCGTATAATTCAATAAAATAGTTGTAAAAAGAATCAAGTCCGTTGGCGGTAATCTGCTCATTCATAACAAAATTAATGGCATTTAACGGCGCCTGCTTTTTCATAAGACAAATTACAATAAGCTTTGCAAGATGCTCTTTATTATACTTTTTCTTTTTCGGTGCAGGAAGAACGTCCATTTTAACATAGTTATTTATCATTGACGGTGTAAGAGTTTCTTCAGGCAGAATATATGCAAAAAGATATTTTTGCATCAGGGAAATTACCTGATCCATATATAATTCGAAATCAGGAAGCTCATTCCACCTCGGCAACCTGTGATTAAGAAGTGTTTCAATATATTTTTCCATATCAATCACCTTAAACTTTTTTTGTTAGTATATCACATAATATTCTTTTTTGCAAGTACTGAATATAAAAACCTCTTGACAGAGTTCGCAAAAAGATATAACATAGTATTGGAAACTATATCAAGGAGAGTATAAAATGACGAATATTGAAGTTTATGGTGATTCAATACTGAAAGGTGTAACTTTTTCAAATGAAAAGCAGAAATATGTTATAACTAACCTTTTTGACGGATTTGAAGGTATAAGCGTATCTAATTTTTCTAAATTCGGTTGTACCGTTGACAAGGGAATGGATATTATTGATAAAAATATCATGACGAAAGGCATTTCAAAAAACGTAATTGTTGAGCTTGGCGGCAACGATTCGGATTTTTGCTGGGAAGAAATTTCCCAAAAACCTGATGCTGAACATTTTTCAAAAAATACTCTTGATGCTTTTTATAAAAAATATACTTTGCTTATACAAAAATTAAAGGCGCAAGGCGCGGCGCCTGTCATTGCAAGCATTATTCCCGTAGATGCGAAAAAGTATCTTGACTGGATTTGCCGCGACGGTCTGAATAAAGAAAATATACTTTCGTGGCTTGGTGACGTTTTTGCGATTTACAGATATCAGGAGCAGTTTTCCCACGTTGTTGAGCGCATCGCAAACGAGCAGAAAGTAAAACTTCTTGATATGCGCGGAGCATTTTTGCAAAGAAGACGAATGGAAGATTTGTTTTCCGTTGACGGTATTCACCCCAGTGCCGAAGGTCAGAAAATCATAAAAAACGAGCTTAACAAATTTATAGCCTGCAGTTTTTAATTTGTTTTAATATGCTTAATGTTTGTTTTATATATTTACACGCAAAAATCTTTCTTGTATAATTTTGTTGAGGTGAAAGAAATGGTACAAGGAAAACTTAACGGAATTTTATATGATATTCCCTATATTGAAGAAAAACAGGAAAATTGCACGCTTATAACCGTTAAAAAAGAAGATTATAAAAATTTTGACGAAGTAAGATTCGGCAGTTTAACTGCAACGGCAGGTGACGGATATTTCGTTTTACCTGAGCGTTTAAGCGGTGTTTTGCAGTTTTTCAATAAAGATGATGACGACTTTTTAAACGTGTGTATGCCGTGTATGAGCTTTTTTGGTATGGTTTCAAGCCAAAAAAATGCAACGGTCATCGTTGAAGGAATGCGTTATGAATCTTTTCTCGAATACGGCAAAAACGGAAACTCCTTTAAGGCTGCCTTTCTTTTAAGATTAAAGGAAGAAAAAATTGATGCCTACGAGGACATAACTTTCTATTATTATGAGCTTTCCCCAAATGCTGATTATAATAATGTAGCGGAAATTTACCGCAATTATAAGTATAAAAACGGCTTAAAAACCATAATAGATAAGAATCTTCCCGACGTTTTATATTGCGCGGAAGCACCTGAAATCCGTGTAAGAATGGGTTGGAAGCCCGTGCCTGCGGAAGTCGAGTATCAGACAATCGAAACCGAGCCTGAAATGCACGTTGCCGTTACATTTGAAAAGCTTATTGAGCTTATGGATAAAATGAAAGAAGCAGGCATTGAAAAGGCGCACTTCTGTCTTGTTGGCTGGAATAAATCAGGTCACGACGGCAGATGGCCACAATGCTTCCCCGTTGAAGAAAAGTTAGGTGGGGAAGAAGGCCTGAAAAAAGCCATTCGTCACGCACAGAATTTAGGTTACAAAATCGTTGCCCACACAAATTCCTCCGATGCCTACACCATTGCAGATAATTATTCAGACGATATTATCGTCAAGGATAAAGACGGTAATCTTGTAAAGGGTAGAACCTGGTCAGGCGGTAGACTTCATGAAGTTTGCGCCCACGAAGCCATAAAATATACAAAAGAAACTCTTGAAAAAGTCAGGGATTTAGGTTTTAAGGGTATGCACTATATCGACGTTTTATCGGTTATTACGCCCTATTATTGCCACGATAAAAATCACCCTGCAACACGCAAAGATACGTCGCTTTTATGGAAAGAAATGTTAAAATATTCACGCGAACTCTTTGGCGGTTGCGCTTCCGAAGGCAGTCGCGATAACGTTGCAGAGGATATCGATTTCGCCCTTTACTGCGGTTTTATGAAGTTTAAAAATCTGCAACTTAATTTCACTTATAAGCTTATTCCGCTGTGGGAATTGGTTTATCACGGCGCAGTTATGGCGTGTCCGTCGTCTGATCTTGTCAACGTTGGCATTATTGAGAAAAAAATGCAGTTAAAGTTTATTGAGTTTGGCGGCAGACCTGCAATGTATATTCATTCCCGTTTTGTAAATGAATCCCCCGATCACCACGGCAACTGGATGGGCGATGACGATTTGTATCTTACAACTGATGAAGATATGGAAAGAACCGTTTCCGTGCTTAAAAAGACGGCTGATTTTTATGAGCCCTTGAAAAAATTCCAGACCCAAAAAATGCTTGAGCATAAATATTTAACCGACGAAATAGTAAAAATCACCTACGAAAATGGCGCAATTTACGTAAATTACGGCAAGGAAACCGTAATTGATAACATAAAAATACCTGAAATGGATTACGTGATAGTGTAACAAAAAAATCTCCTTTTCCAAGGAGATTTTTTTATTGCTTGTGATTATTTATCCAATCTAATATCTGGTTGTAATTCATTTTGCCGTCTGCTACGGAAAGACCGAGAAAGATAAGTTCTTTTTGCGTATATATGATTTTAATATCGTTTAAATGTAATGTCATAAGCATTACGAAAACTGCAATGCGCTTGTTTCCGTCAATAAATGCGTGATTATTCGCTAACGCAAACATAAGCCGTGCGGATTTTTCTTCAATGGACGGATAGGCATCAATAC
>JAZROC010000296.1:0-2764 GCA_045648525.1 Clostridia bacterium | reverse complement strand
GCAGGTACAGTCTGCCGTTCATCAGTACGGCAGGGAAGGTATGCTTTCAGAGCTTTACGGTGTAACCGGTTGGGATTACGATTTCCGCGGTCATAAGCGTCAGGGCGATTGGCAGGCGGCATTAGGCGTAACTATCCGTGTACACCACTTAACGTGGGTTTCAATGAATGGTGATGCCAAGCACGATTATCCTGCATCTATCGGATATCAGTCACCTTGGTACAAGCAATATAACTATATTGAAGATCACTTTGCACGTATTAACACCGCACTTACCCGTGGCACACCTGATGTGCGCATAGGTGTTATTCACCCAATAGAAAGTTTCTGGCTTTACGCAGGACCTAACGATAAAACGGCACTTAAACGCGCCTATCTTGATGAACAGTTCGATAAACTTACCAAAAGCCTTGCAACAAGCGGTATTGATTTTGATTTTATTTCTGAATCACTTTTACCTTCCTTGTGTGAAAAGGGAACTAATCCCTTAAAAGTAGGTGAAATGAAGTACGATTGCATAGTTGTTCCCGTTATGGAAACAATGCGTAAATCCACTTTAGATAGAATCAAAGCCTTTGCTAACGCAGGGGGCAAAGTTATTCTTTTAGGCGAAGCACCCTCAATGGTGGATGCAGTTTTATCCGATGACGTTAAAAAAGCATTAGAAAACTGGACGAAAATTGATATTGACTATATTAAATTGGTTGATGAACTTGAAGAGTTCCGTTTTGTTAACTTCATTTTATCCGATATAGGCTCAAGAACGCCAAACCTTGTGCATCAGCTTCGTAATGACGGTGTTGACAAATGGCTTTTCTTCTGCCACGGTGAAGATGAACGCAAAAAGTTAGGTTATGTGCCTGCACTTTCAAGGGAAAGGTTGCGCGTAATACTTAACGGCAGATACGATATAACTGAATATAATACTCTTACAGGCGAAATCTATACACCTTGTTATGAAATAAATAACGGCAAAACCTATGTTGATTACATTATGTTCGGTGAGGATAGCTTCCTTTTGAAACTGACTCCTGCCAATGAAGATAAAAAGGTTTCGGGTAATGCACCTGTGCGCTCGCTTCCTATGGATGCTTCTGCGTCATTAAGAAATCCTGCCGACAAAAACTTTATTAAACATCAAGACAAAAACTATAAAAAGGTTAAAGACAGAGTAGGATATACTCTTGATGAACCCAATTCAATTTTGCTTGATATGGCACAGTATGCCTTTGATGATGAAGAATATACCTCGTTCTTTGAGGATTCTGCAAGAATAGGCGATATCGGCAGAGCAAGATTTTATGAAAATTATCAGGAGCAAACCTCTTGTCAGCCTTGGGTGCCCGTGCCTGAAGAATTAAAGAATGATTCAGGTCACAAAGTAAAACGCAGATTCGTTTTTGAAAGTGAAATTACGCTTAAAAACACCTGCCTTGCTCTTGAAGAATCAGAAAATGCAACTATATGGATTAACGGAAAAGAAATTGAAAAGGAATATTGCGGCTGGTACGTTGATAAGTGCATTAAAAAGGTTAAACTTCCTGAAATTCCTGCAGGTGAAATTGTCGTTGAAATTGAAATTCCTTTCGGGCTTCGCGGCAGAACTGAATGGTGCTACGTTTTAGGTGATTTCGGTGTCAAGGTTGAAGGCAAATACGTAATTGCCGTTGAAAAGAGAAATACTCTTTCCTTTGGTGATGCGGTTAATCAGGGATTACCTTTCTATACGGGCAACATTACTTATCATACTGAATACGTTGAAGAAGAAGGCGGATTCCGCACGCTTCAGGTTGCTAACTTTGGCGGCGCGGCAGTTCGCGTAAGTGTTGACGGTATTGATAAAGGTATTATTGCAATCGAGCCAAATTGCGTATTTTTAGGTGAAATGACAAAGGGCGTGCATAAGATTGATATTACCGTTTTCGGCACGCGCTTTAACAATTTCGGTCCCGTTCATAACTGTGTTAAAAACTATTCCTATTGGGGACCAAACGCGTGGAAAACTTATGACACACCGGGTTGGAATGATGCGTATATGCTTCGCCCCACAGGCATACTTAATAATCCTACCGTATATTAATGGAGAAAAAATGAAGATAAATAAAGATTTGCGATTGCGTAGAATTGATAATAAGAATTTCATCGTTGCGGTGGGTGAAAAAAGCAAGACGTTTAATAATACCGTCAAGCTTAACGATACTGCTGCTGAAATTTTTGAACAACTTCAGAAAAGCAAAAATAACGAGGAAATAGCAAAAAAATTTGTAAAAGAATATTCCCTCTCCTTTGAACAAGCATTTTCTGACGTTAATGACGTGGTTCTACAATTTGAAAAGGCAGGTTTTTTCAATGATTAACGGCAATATTGAGGAAATGCTTAAAAATGAGGGAGTCTACGTTACCACCACGGTGGGCATAAGTATGGAACCACTCCTTAAAAACCGTAGGGATAACGTGTTAATCCGTCCCGTTACAAGAGAACTTAAGAAGTATGACGTGCCACTTTATAAGCGCGGTGACAAGTATCTTTTGCACAGAATTATCAAAAAAACTGAAAAAGGCTATATTATTCGCGGTGATAATTGCGACAGAAAGGAATTTGATATCACCGACGATAAAATTATCGGTGTTCTTGAGGCTCTCTGGCGCAAGGAAAAGTATTTTACCGTTGAAAACGTTTTTTATAAAATTTACAGTCGGTTAATTGTGTTTTTTCATCCGTTAATAACCGTTTATAAGAAAATAAGGTATTATTTATCAAGGA
>JAZROC010000295.1:0-2021 GCA_045648525.1 Clostridia bacterium | reverse complement strand
GATTCTTTCCTGCTACACAGTTGGTATGGGCGGTATCGGTGAAGCAGTTATGAAAATGTGCTTTGGTAACTCAATAGGCTTTAAGTATGATGAAAATATGTGCCCCAAGTGTATGTTTAAATACAATTACGGTGCATTTGTATTTGAAGCAACAGAAGAGATTACAGATGCACGCCTTGTAGGTACAAGTCAGACTGAAGAAGTTATCGAATATAATGGTGAAAAAGTTTGCCTCAATAAGCTTCTTAATGCCTATGAAGATAAGCTTGAAAGCGTTTACAGCTGTAACATTGATCAAGGTAACAAGGAAATTGAGAATTTCGAGTTTAAAGCAACAAGCTATCCTGCACCCGCAGTAAAAGTAGCAAAGCCCAAAATTCTTATTCCTGCTTTCCCCGGCACAAACTGCGAGTTTGATTCAGCCAAGGCTGTTCGCGATGCAGGTGCTGAACCTGAAATCATCGTTATAAACAACCTTTCTTCTGACGGTATTCAGAGAAGTGTTGACACCTTTGCCAAAAAGCTTAAAGATGCACAAATGATATTTATTCCCGGTGGCTTCTCCGGCGGTGATGAGCCTGACGGAAGCGGTAAGTTCATTACTGCATTCTTCAGAAACGGTGCTATTAAAGAGGGCGTAAGCGACCTTCTTGATAATCGCGACGGTCTTATGTGCGGTATTTGTAACGGTTTCCAGGCATTAATTAAATTGGGTCTTGTTCCTTACGGCAAGATTATTGATACTGACGAATCTTGCCCCACACTTACTTTCAATACTATCGCACGTCACCAGTCACGTATTGTAAGAACACGTATCGCATCAAATAAATCACCTTGGTTGTCACTTATGAACGTTGGCGATATCGTAAACGTTCCCATTTCACACGGTGAAGGCAGATTTATCGCTGACCCGCAGTTAATTGAACAACTTAAAGCAAACGGTCAGATTGCAACACAGTACGTTGACCTTAACGGTAATGCAACAAGCGATATTCACTTTAACCCCAACGATTCTATGTGCGCTATCGAAGGTATTACCTCACCCGACGGCAGAGTTTTCGGTAAAATGGGACACTCTGAACGTATTGGCGCAGGTCTTTACAAGAACGTTGATGGTAACTATGATATCCGCATGTTTGAGGCGGCAGTAAAATATTTTAAATAAGGGTGATATATATGGAATATAAATCCGATATTGAAATTGCACAGGCTTGTGAAATGAAACACATTGGCGAAATTGCCAAAACAGCTCACGTTGACGAAAAGTACATTGAGCAATACGGCAGATATAAAGCCAAAATTGACCTTTCTTTGTTAGAAGAAACTGACAGAAAAGATGGTAAACTTATCCTTGTTACCGCAATTACACCTACACCTGCAGGCGAAGGCAAGACCACAACAACAATCGGTCTTGCCGACGGCCTTAAAAGAATCGGCAAAGACGTAACCGTTGCTCTTCGTGAGCCTTCGTTAGGTCCGGTTTTCGGTGTTAAAGGCGGTGCCGCAGGCGGTGGCTACGCTCAGGTTGTACCAATGGAGGATATCAACCTTCACTTTACAGGCGACTTCCACGCAATCGGTGCGGCAAACAACCTTCTTGCCGCAATGCTCGATAACCACATTCAGCAGGGTAACCAGTTAGGTATTGACGTTAGAAAAATTACTTGGAAGCGTTGCGTTGATATGAACGACCGTCAGCTTCGTTTTGTTGTTGACGGTATGGGCGGCAAAGCCAACGGTGTTCCCAGAGAGGACGGCTTCGATATTACCGTTGCTTCTGAAATTATGGCTATCCTTTGCCTTTCAAATTCAATTACTGATTTAAAGGAAAGACTTTCAAGAATTATCGTAGGCTACACCTATGATGATAAGCCCGTTACTTGCGGTGAACTTAAAGCGGCAGGCGCAATGTGTGCACTTTTAAAGGATGCTATTAAGCCTAACCTTGTTCAGACTTTAGAAGGTACACCTGCATTCGTGCACGGTGGACCCTTTGCAAATATTGCTCACGGCTGTAACTC
>JAZROC010000294.1:0-2538 GCA_045648525.1 Clostridia bacterium | reverse complement strand
CAAAAAAACTTGAAAATCAGGTAAAAAAGCGATTAAAACTGAAGGAGTTTACACGGTTGGTAAATGACTGAAGTTTTATATCGTTTTTGAACCGCAGTTTCAAGAATTTTTTGTGCTGCGGTTTATCTCTGTACGCGGCCGGAACCATCACCACCTGCAAGCGTCTCTACTTCGGCAACGGATACCATATTGAGATCTCCTTCAATGGAGTGCTTTAAGCAGCTTGCGGCAACGGCAAACTCGATAGTTTCCTGAGAAGCGTAATTCATAAGTGAAGCGTAGATAAGACCTGCGCCAAAGCTATCGCCACCGCCTACACGGTCAACAATGTGCATCAAATAGCTCTTGGAGAAGAAGTATTCGCCATTTTCATAGAGCATTGCCGCCCAGTTGTTATCGTTAGCGGAGATTGATGAACGAAGAGTGATAGCAACTTTCTTAAAACCGAAGCGTTCAGCAAGCTGTTTTGCAACGTCCTTATAACCTTCGTGGTTAACTTTACCGGTTGTAACGTCAGTATTAGCGGCTTTAATGCCGAATACGTCGGAAGCGTCTTCTTCGTTAGCGATGCAAACGTCAACGTACTTGCAAAGTTCAGCCATTACCTGACCTGCCTTTTCCTTTGTCCATAACTTTTTACGGTAGTTAAGGTCACAAGAAATGGTAATATTCTTTTCTTTTGCCTTTTTGCAGGCTTCAAGGCAGATTTCTGCAACGTTGTCGCCTAAAGCGGGAGTAATGCCTGTAAAGTGGAACCAATCAACGTTTTCAAAAATCTTGTCCCAGTCAAAATCTTCTTTAGTTGCAGTTGCGATAGCGGAGCCTGCGCGGTCATAAACAACCTTTGAAGGTCTCTGGCTTGCGCCTTTTTCAAGGAAGTAGATGCCTACTCTGTCACCGCCACGGGTGATAAGAGAAGTATCAACACCGAACTTTCTTACTGCGTTAACGCCTGCCTGACCGATTTCGTGTTTAGGAAGCTTTGTAACGAAAGCGGCATCAATACCAAAGTTAGCAAGTGATACTGCAACGTTGGCTTCACCGCCACCGTAAGTAGCACCGTATTTTTCTGCCTGCACGAAGCGATAATATCCTTCAGGTGCAAGGCGAAGCATAATTTCACCAAATGTAATAACTCTCATTTTAAAAATCTCCTTTAATTATTTTTTCTGTACAAGATGAAGTGCAAATCCGCCGAAATCACCCTTAAGGTAGATTGCAACAAACTTGCCGTCTTTATCAAACTTCTTTGTATCCTCGTCAAACTGAACACCGCGCTTTTCAAGGTGATAAACGGCACGTTCAATATAGTTTGTCTGAATTGCGATATGACCGTTTTTGCCTAAATAGGGCTCTTTCATAAGTTCAATAACTCCGCCTGAGAAAACGCTGGAGTTGCCGTCTTTAGCCTCAAAACCAAAGAAATTATTGAAAGCGCCTGCAAGAGAAAGTGCATCGTTTGCTGAAGTAAGGTTAATGCCAACGTGGGCAAGATCAAAGCCAAGCATTTCAGTAACAGCAGTGCGGGTAAGCTCTTCGATTTTGTCAAAGTCGCCTGCCTTGATAAGTGCTTTATCAACCATCCAGCTGCCACCGCAAGCAATGATTTTGTTAAAATCAAGATAATCCTTTAAATTAGCCGCATTGATGCCGCCTGTAGGCATAAACTTAACTTTGCCGTAAGGTGCGCTCATAGCCTTTATCATTTTTAAGCCGCCTGCAGCTTCGGCAGGGAAGAACTTAACAACCTCAAGACCTAATTCAAGAGCGCGCTCAATATCGCTGGGTGATGAGCAACCGGGCGTTACGGGAATACCCTTGTCAACACAGTATTTAACTACTGTTGGGTTAAGACCGGGGCTAACGATAAATTTTGCGCCTGCATTTACAGCCTTATCAACCTGCTCGCAGGTAAGAACCGTGCCTGCACCGATAAGCATATCAGGGAACTCACTTGCCATAATTCTGATAGCTTCTTCAGCTGCTGCAGTACGGAAAGTAACCTCAGCAACGGGGAGACCGCCTGCGCAAAGTGCTTTAGCAAGAGGGCGAGCATCTTTTGCATCGTCAAGGGCAACGACAGGAACAATACCAAGCTTTGAAATTTCAGTTAAAACAGCGTTCATTTTGAAAATTTCTCCTTATAATTTATTTATAATTAAATTATATAATTTATAGGTGCAAATGTCAAGATTTACAAGTAAAAACTTCATTGTTATTCTTGTTAATTTTTATGTAATTCTTGCAAAAAAAAACAATGTATAGTATAATTCTTATATAAAAAGGCGGTGAAAGATGTGGCAAAATCCTCAAATCAGAAACTTAAGCTTTTATTTTTAAAGGAAATTTTTGAAGAACACACTGACAAAGACACTTTTATTTCTATGGAACAGATACTTTCACTTTTGGAGAAAAAGGGTGTTTCGGCAGAAAGAAAAAGTATTTATGAGGACATTTACGTGCTTCAGGATATGGGTATGGATATTGAGCTGGTGCGCAACAAAGGCTATCACCTTTGTTCAAGAACCTTTGAGCTTG
>JAZROC010000293.1:0-2980 GCA_045648525.1 Clostridia bacterium | reverse complement strand
AGTATCTTCATCAATCTTAGCAACCATTGTCTGTGTTGCATCGAAAAGTGAACCGAAACGCATACCGATAACGTCAGAAGATACGATGTCTTCTGTGTTGTAGCCGAATGAATCGGAAGCAGCAGCCTTCATAGCAGCGTTGATGCCTTCAACTGTAACGTCAGCACCCTTAACAACTGCAACAAGGATTGTTGTTGAACCTGTGCAGGTGGGAACGCGCTGTGCTGAACCGATGAGCTTGCCGTTAAGTTCAGGAATAACAAGACCGATAGCCTTTGCAGCACCTGTTGAGTTGGGAACGATGTTCTGTGCGCCAGCACGAGCACGACGAAGGTCGCCCTTGCGGTGAGGACCGTCAAGAATCATCTGGTCGCCTGTGTAAGCATGAACAGTTGTCATGATACCTGACTGAATAGCTGCATAATCGTTAAGAGCTTTAGCCATAGGAGCAAGGCAGTTTGTTGTGCAGGAAGCAGCTGAAATGATCTGATCTTCCTTTGTAAGAGTATCTTCGTTTACTGAGAATACGATGGTCTTAAGGTCTTTACCTGCGGGAGCAGAAATAACAACCTTCTTAGCACCTGCATTGATGTGAGCCATTGACTTTTCCTTTGAGCAGTAGAAGCCTGTGCACTCAAGAACAACGTCTACATCAAGAGCGCCCCAAGGACAATCGTTAGCATCTTTGCAAGCATAGATTTTGATTTCCTTGCCGTCTACGATAATTGAATCTTCTGTTGATTCAACTGTGTGCTTGTTTTCGCCGATGTAGCCCATGTATGAACCCTGAGCTGTATCGTACTTAAGAAGGTGTGCAAGCATATCAGGGCTTGTAAGATCGTTGATAGCAACAACCTCATAACCTTCTGCACCGAACATCTGACGGAAAGCAAGACGACCGATACGACCGAAACCGTTAATAGCAACTTTAACTGACATATTAAATTCCTCCATATAAGAAAATAATTTTTGTACGATGTTATTTTATACCATTTTTTGTTTTTTAGCAAGCGAATATGCACATTTTTTCATATTTTTTATAAAAATGTTTTGTGAACAAACTGTATAGTCAACTTTTTCATATGACACTTACTCATATGAGCAGATTTTCAGACATTAAATGTTTACTTTTTTGGACTTGACTCCATAAAGAAATTATGTTTAAATATATTATACTATATATACTTTCGAGGTAGAAAAATGTCGATAACGTTGCAAGGTAAAAATTCAAAATTTTCCAATGCCCTGTCTTCCGTCCTGAACCCTGAGGTTCTTGAAAAAATACAGTTTGACAAGGCAGTAATTTCCGATGACGGTCAGATTTGGAAATTATATTTTTTATGTACAGATGAACTGAATGAGATGGAGGAAATACTTCTTAATTCTTCCGTCAAGTCAATCGTGCCGCAAAATATTGAATATTCTTTTGATTTTACCGTTATCCGTCAGGAAATTGAAGAAGTTGAAAAAGTTGAAGAAACCGTTACCGCAGATTTTTCAGATACTTCAATTCCTGCTCCTGATGATGCAGATATACCTGAAGATGCCGACGATGACTCATCTTTTGAACCTAAAAAAGATTTGAGTGAGGTTAAACGCTCAAATGCAGAAGAAAACTACCTTAAAAGAATGAACGCACTTTCACGCGAGGCAGCTGAAAAAGCTAAAGAACAAGAAAAAAACAAGGTGGAGAAAGAGCAGAAAAAGGAAAACAAGCTTTCAAAAGACGGAGTTGCTATAGTCGGCAAGGTTTTTGAAATAAAGCAAGCCACCCCAATAAGAGAATTAAACGAGTTTTCCGGTTTCGTTACCATTGAAGGCGACATTATTTCCAAAGAATCAAAGGCCATTCAGGAAGGAAAAAAAATAATTTTTACATTCAGTATAACCGACTATTCCTCTACCATTAACTGCAAGCTTTTCTTAAAGCCCGATGAAGCAGAATTAATGGATAATGAAATCAGCGGACACCTTGCAATAAGGGGCAAATGCGCTTATGACGATTTCCAGAATGAAGTTGTTGTGCGCCCCTACGATATTATACCGATAAAAGTAGCAAAAAAGACTGACGATGCCCCTGAAAAGCGTATCGAAATGCACCTTCATACAAAAATGAGTCAGATGGATAGCGTTGTTGATGCAAAAGAGCTTGTTAAACTTATGCTTCAATATGGTCACGACACCGTTGCAATTACCGACCACGGTGTTGTTCAGGCATACACCGATATGGAAGCGGCTATGGGCAAATTAAAGGCTGATATAAAGCTTATTTTAGGTATGGAAGGTTATCTGTTAAACGATGATCGCGTACTTTTTGGTGTTGACGGAGGAAGGGAATTAAAAAACATCCGTTACTGTATTTACTGCCTTCGCACCACTTCCTCAAGCGCGCTTACAGGTAAAATTTACGAAATAGGCGCTTGCATTATTGAAAACGGTATTTTGAACGAAAAAACCTTTCACACCTACGTTAACCCACATACAAATCTTGATAGCGAAACTCTTTATGAGTTTAATCTTACTCAGGAACAGCTTGACTCTGCTCCCGAAATTAACGACGTTATCAAGAAGTTTTTGGAATACGCTCAAGGCACCGTACTCGTTTCTCATTCGGCAACAAACAATATCGCATTCTTAAATACCGCAACGGCAAGTGCAGGTATTGAATTTGATATGCCTTTTATTGACACGTTAAGAATTTCAAGAGAAATCGTGCCCAATATTAAAAGCGGTAAATTCAACAAAGTATGCGATGCACTTGAAATAAAAACGGGTGAGCTCACCGATGCATTAAAAGAAGCCGAAATCAACGGTGCAATTTTAAACAAGCTCATTGATATTCTTTCACAGAAGAAAGTTTATACCGTTGATGCTCTTAATAAAGAAATGGATTCCGACAACGGCGAGAGTTATCATATAATTCTTTACGCAAAAAATAAGCAGGGTCTTTTTAACCTTTACACGCTTGTAACGGAATCAC
>JAZROC010000292.1:0-4076 GCA_045648525.1 Clostridia bacterium | reverse complement strand
ACGGTACAGGTGATATTTTTGCATCCGTTTTATTTTCAGCTTTAATAAAAGACATGCCGTTACAAAAAGCACTTAACACCGCCGTTGATTTTACCTATCTTGCTATGGCAGAAACTATGAAAAACCCCGATGCCTCTTGGTATGGTGTTGATTTTGAAAACGTTCTGCCGCAGTTATTACAGCTTTCAAAATGATTTTACTTGAAAAAAAAGGAAATTTGTGTTATACTACATATTGAGTTTATTTTTAAAGGAGGGTCTATATGCACCACAAAATTATAAGCGTAGACGAAAATTCAGTTTGTGCCGAGCTTAATATCA
This sequence comes from Clostridia bacterium, assembly GCA_045648525.1. GTDB lineage: Bacteria > Bacillota > Clostridia > Christensenellales > QALW01 > UMGS1322. The sequence continues at coordinate 3,756 of JAZROC010000292.1, read as the reverse complement.
AGCCCGGTGATATTCTTGTTGCAATAAACGACCAGCCTGTAAGAGATTTACTTGATTACCAATACTATGATGCAATGAACGAGCTGACTGTTACCATCATAGAAAAAGAAACCGATGAAACAGTTTTATTCGATATTGAAAAATACGATGACGAGCATTTGGGACTTCATTTTGAAAATGATCTTTTATGTATGCGTTCATGCTCAAACAAATGTATTTTCTGCTTTGTTGATCAGTTGCCGCCCAATATGCGAAATACCCTTTACGTAAAAGATGATGATTGGCGAATGTCGGTACTGTTTGGCAATTACGTTACCCTTACAAACGTTTCTGAACGTGAAATACAAAGAATTATCGACCAGCATATTTCGCCTTTATATATTTCAGTACACGCAACGGATACAGAGCTTCGTCGTTATATGCTTGGAAATCCCAAAGCACAGGATATTATGTCAATTTTAAGGCGATTTGCCGATGCAGGAATTTATTTTCACACACAGATTGTTCTGTGCCCTGAAATAAACGATGGTTTTCAGTTAAGAAAAAGTTTTGAGGACCTTTTTACACTTTACCCATTCTGCCAATCCCTTGCAGTTGTACCCGTTGGACTGACCTATCACAGAAAAAAACTTGCAAAATTAAAAAAGTTTACTAACCTTGATGCAAAGCATATTGTTGAAGAGATTACAAAGTGGCAGGAAAGTTGCCTTGAATTCAAAGGTACACGCTTCATCTTCCCCTCTGATGAATTTTACGTTCAGGCAGACTTGCCCATTCCCAACGCAAACGACTATGAAGATTTTGTTCAGATAGAAAACGGCGTTGGCTTGCTTGCAAAATTCAAGCAGGAAATTATTGATTTTATACCAAATATGCCTCCGTGGATTCCTGACAGAAAGGTTTCTATTGCAACAGGTGTTTCCGCACATCGTTTTATGGAGGATATGGTTAAAATAATTAACGAATATTTCCCGAATCTTACGGTAAATATTTATCCGATAACAAACTTCTTTTTCGGTGAATCCGTTACTGTAACGGGTCTTTTGACCGGCAAAGATATTTCTGTTCAGTTAGAAGGTAAAGACCTTGGTAGCGAAGTGTTTATTTCTGACGTTATGCTTCGCGGCGACGGAAAGTTTTTGGACGACCTTACTGTTTCCGACGTTGAAAACTGGATACAGAAAAAAGTCACCCCCATTGAAAACACAGGTGCCTCTTTTGTTCAGGCACTTCTTGGCATTAAGGAGAATTTATAAATGAAACCGCTTGTTGCCGTTGTCGGCAGACCTAACGTAGGTAAATCTACATTCTTTAATAAACTTTCAGGCAAACGTCTTTCTATTGTTGAAGATACACCGGGTGTAACGAGAGATAGAATTTATACTGACGTTACCTGGCTTGACTATTCTTTTACCCTTGTTGATACAGGTGGTATAGAATTAAAAAGCGACGATATTTTTTATAACGAAATGCTTAAGCAGGCAGAAGTTGCCGTTGAAACTGCCGACGTTATTCTGTTTTTTACAGATGGCAGACAAGGTATGCTTTCAGCCGACGAGGACGTTGCTGAATATTTAAGAAAAAAACATAATAACATTATTCTTGTAGTAAACAAGGTTGACGGACCAACCCAGGAAGATAGCGTATATGATTTTTACTCACTTGGTTTAGGCGAGCCGTGTGCCATTTCTGCCCTTAATATGACAGGTATTGGCGACCTTTTGGACAGAATTGTTGAAAACTTCCCCCATAACCTTAGCGAAGAAGAGGAAGACGATACAATAAAAATTGCCGTTGTAGGAAAGCCAAACGCAGGAAAATCCTCTCTTGTAAACAAGCTTTTAGGTCACGAGCGTTCAATCGTAAGTGATATTGCAGGTACTACTCGTGATGCGATTGATACTCCTATTGAAGCGGACGGTCAGAAGTACGTTATAATTGATACAGCAGGTATCCGTAGAAAGAAAGCCATTGACGACGGCACAATTGAGCGTTACAGTGTTATTCGTTCTCTTGATGCAATAAGACGATGCGACGTTGCCTTAATCGTTCTTGATGCTGAAGCAGGTATGACTGAACAAGACGTTAAAATTGCAGGCTTTGTAAAAGAACAAGGCAAGGCTTCATTAGTTGTTGTAAATAAATGGGACCTTATTGAAAAAGACACAAACACCAGCGAAAAATTCAAAAAGAAAATGCGTACTGACCTTGCTTTTATGGATTATGTTGACTACATTTTTATTTCCGCAAAAACAGGTCAGCGCACACACAAGCTTCTTTCGATGGTTAAAGAAATAAATGAATCTGCATCAAAGCGCATTACAACGGGTGTTTTAAACGATACTCTTTCCGATGCAATGCAACTTAACGAGCCTCCTACGAAAAACGGCAAACGTTTAAAAATCAAATATGCCGCTCAGGTAGCCGTAAAGCCACCTACGTTTATTCTTTTTGTAAACGACCAGAAACTTATGCACTTCTCATACAAAAGATATCTTGAAAATAGTTTCCGCGAAGCATTTGGCTTCAGGGGAACACCTATAAACCTCATTCTCAGAGAAAAGGAGAAAGACGAATGATCGTTTTAAAGTATATCATTGTTGTAATTTTAGGTTATCTTTTAGGTAATATTTCATGTGCCAATATAATGGCTCATTTAATCGCAAAAAAAGATATCCGTACTTTAGGTAGCGGAAACGCAGGTGCAGCCAACATTTTAAGAAATTTTGGATTAAAATATGCTGTTCCCGTGTTTTTCGGTGATGCTATAAAGGCCGCAGGTGCCGCTATTTTAGGTTGTTTCATTATCGGTGAAGGTTTTGTGGGCTTTACCTGGCTTGAAGGTTTTTGCTCTCCACAGATTTTCGTTGGCGGTGTTGCGGCAATAGTTGGTCATAACTTTCCCGTTTTTATGGGTTTTAAAGGCGGAAAAGGTGTTGCGTGTTCTTTGGGTCTGCTTGCACTTATGAATCCTATTTTAGGTGCCGTATTCATTATTCTTGCGGCAATCGCAAACACTTATATTAAACTTTACTCACTTGTTTCAATGACCACTATGTTTTCTGCCGCAGTGGTTTACAGTATATTTGATACAAACGGCGGAATAATACAGATAATTGTTTTATGGTTTATGTTCCTTTTAATGGTATTTATGCATAGAGAAAACGTTAAAAGACTTATAAAAGGCGAAGAAAAAAAGATTGATATTTTTAAATAAATCGGAGGTCATCTGATGGGATACAATGCAAAAGATATTAAAATTTTAGAAGGTCTTGATGCTGTAAGAATGAGACCTGGTATGTACATAGGTACAACAGGACCTGACGGTATGCATCACCTTTTATGGGAAATTGTAGATAACGCCATTGACGAAGCCGCCAACGGTTTTGCCGACGAAGTTACCATAACCCTTTCAGATGATAACGTTGCATCTGTTGAAGATAACGGACGCGGTATGCCCGTAGATATTCACCCGCAAAAAGGTATTTCGGGTGTTGAAGTTATTTTTACACAGCTTCACGCAGGCGGAAAGTTTGATAATAATCAGTATGAGTTTTCAGGAGGTCTTCACGGTGTTGGCGCATCAGTTGTAAACGCGCTTTCAGAGTGGACCACCGTTGAAGTTTATAAAGATTATAAAACTTACCGCACTGAATTTGAAAGACAATATAGTGACGACAAGAAAAACGTAATTTCCGGTGCAACAAAAATGCCTTTGACAAAAGTTGGAACTTGCGCAAAACACGGTTCATTAGT
>JAZROC010000291.1:0-1359 GCA_045648525.1 Clostridia bacterium | reverse complement strand
GTCATAGCACCAACGCCCATGAAGATAAGGCAGGGATAGATGCCAAGCTTAACACCTAAATAAAGATAATCGAAGAGACTTGCTTTTACTAAAGTTGCTTCTGATGCGATTTCACCGATTAAAGTTGCAAAATCAGCACTAACAAAAACGTTTGCGCTTTCTTTAATAACTTCACCTGCTGCATTTACAATGTTGCCGTTTTGAAGAATTGTTGCAACGTCTTCAAGTCCAAGACCTGAAATTGTACCGATTGCATACATACCGCCATAAACAACGTTGCCGTCAGGGTAAACCTGAACGCCCTCAAGCAAAAGTTTCGTAGTATCAAACACGTACTGACCGTGACCTGCAAAAGCTGCCCAATGAACTTCACCGCCATCAAAGCAAAGGTTATTAAAAATTTCACCAATGCCGATGTTGGCAAGAAGCATACCTGTTGCAATTGGAACAAGCAACAAGGGCTCGAATTTTTTGCCGATAGCAAGATATAAAAGCACGCATGCAATTATTATCATAGCAAGTGTCTGCCAGCCGCTACCAAAAAAGTTTGAAATAATACTGTAAATTCCACTTTCCTGCCATAAGGTTTTTATGGTATCGGAAATACTGATGGAATTTTCAGCCATCAAAGAAACAAAGTTCATATCCGGCCTCCTGAATTATTCAAGGCCAACGAGAATATCACCGGTGTTTACGGTTGAACCCTTTGTTACAACTGACTTAACTGTGCCGTCCTGAGGTGCAAGAATTTCGTTTTCCATCTTCATAGCCTCAAGAATACAAAGAACGTCGCCTGCTTTAACTGCTGCGCCAACCTGAACCTTAACGTCAAGAATTGTGCCGGGCATAGGTGCTTCAACGTTAACTGCGCCGCCTGCAACAGGTGCGGGTGCCGCGGCGGGTGCAGGTGCTGCTGCAGGAGCGGGAGCTGCCTGTGTTACAGGTGCTGCTGCGCCTGTTTCTTCGATTTCTACAACATATATTTTTCCGTTTACATTTACATTAAATTTACGCATTTTATTTTTCCTCCTAAATTTTAACCTTTTTTAATTGATTTGATTTTAAAATCTGAATTACCTGTAACACAAGTAATTGCGGCAGATACCGCGGCAATAAAGTCGCCATCTTTTTCTGCTTCCAAAGCATCGGGAGCTTGCGCCATAACACCTGCTGAAATTCTTTTTTCAACTTTTTCGGGTGCGGGAGCCTGTGGCTTTGTTTCTGCAGGCTGTTTTCTTTCCTTTAAAACAAAGTGAAGTGCTTCAATAAGTACGATGAGTATTGCAAGAACTGCAAATACAACAATAAGACCTATCGCAGTAACCTTCAAGGAGTCAGTCAGCCATGCGGCAGAAAGTG
>JAZROC010000290.1:0-1634 GCA_045648525.1 Clostridia bacterium | reverse complement strand
CGATATCGTCCAAAGTGACCTTTGCTTTTTCCAATGCTTCCTCTACTACGGGAACAAGGGCGGTAGTATGTGAGCGCGAAGCAATTTCGGGCACCACTCCCCCGTACTTCTTATGAATGGGTATTTGTGTGGAAATTACGTTTGAAAGTAAGATTCTGCCGTCTTTGACAACTGCCGCACTTGTTTCGTCGCAGGAGGACTCAATGGCAAGAATCAACGCGCTTTGCTTTTTTATTAAATTGTCTGCTTTTTCTTTTGCTATATCGTAATACATACTATTGATACAAATAATCCTCGTTTGGATCGTAATTTTTTTGTTTTGAAATTTTAGTTAATACATAGCCTAAAAATACGGGTGCTATCATAATAAAAGTGAAAAATCTTGCCGTGCCTGATGCGAAGTCCTTCATAAAGCCTTCTCCCATTAAAATTGAGGAAGTGGAGTTTTGGGCAAAATCAAAAACAAGTTCAAAGCCCCACTGTGAAGGCACGAAATACACCAGCAAATTTATTAGTGCAACAAGCGCCAAGGAAATAACAACCGTATAAAAGCCTATGCCCAAAAGACTTTCGCGTTTTTCTGTTTTAATAACGAAAATCGCAAATAAAACTGCAATGGCAACGAAAATGATGCTTATGACTTTAAGCCTTGCGCAGATTAAGCCTGCACTTAAAATCTGAAGCTTTTCTTCCTTTGTTACGATATTTTCTTCAGGGCCTATAATTGAAGCAACACCCTCTCTTGTAAGGCTGTCCTCATAGGAATATAAAATACTTACTCCCGCGCTTTCTTTCAGAGAAGCAATTTTAAAGGAAACATTTATGTTTTCAATATCGCCCTTTGAAAGATAAACTCTTAAAACAGTACTTTTGCTTTGAGGTTTAAATGAAATTTCCTGACTGTTTTCAAGGTTTTCAATTTTAATTGAACCGTCCTTTAAAACGGAAATGCTCTTTAATAAAACCTCAAAATCGTTACCGTTATTATCGGTAATTTTCAGGTCTTTTATGGTTACGCCCGAAAACCCTGCCTGCGCAAGAGGACAAGAAAATTCAATATAGGTCTTATTATCAAGATCTACCTTTGAATATTTGGCTTTTTCAATACTTTCTAAAGTTTCCAGAAACTTTTCGTCTAAGGAAAAACTTTTTTCAAAAAGTATTTCGCTTTCGCTTATATGCACGCTTCCCAGTTTTTTAAAAGTATCGGAAAAATCTTCAGGATTCCCCTTTTTCGTTACGGTGAAATCATTGACTTCTCCCAAAAAGGTCGAAATGTAGTTTTCGTATAAAACGGCGTAATCATCGCTACTTACAAGGGAAAGAGTTTCCTGATGCTTATATCGGTCGTTTTGCTTAAGCCAGAAATCGTTATTGGTAAAAACGCTTTCCATTGCAAAAACAGCCATAAAAAAGGTAAGCGCAACACCTAAAATAATACCTGAAATTTTTGGAAGAAATGTTATTTTTCTTTTCATTCCTTATCCCTCTTGCCTAAATATGCGCGGATAAACATTTCAAGGTCGCCATCCATAACCGCCTGAATATTGGCAGTTTCCGCATTGGTGCGATGGTCCTTTACCATATTGTAGGGGTGGAAAACGTATGAACGAATCTGGCTACCCCACTCAATT
>JAZROC010000289.1:0-4401 GCA_045648525.1 Clostridia bacterium | reverse complement strand
TACGTACATTTTTATAATTTTGAACGCATCAATATGAAAAACGGCCTTACTCCGTTTGAAATCCGGAGTAAAGCCGCGTAAATCAATAAAATTCTACGATAGGGTGTTTGTTTTCGTGTCCGTTCGTCTGGATACGGTCCATTTTCTTCGAGGTTTTTCTATTAAAATTCAGCTGAATTGGGTGTTCTGGGATAGGGGATAACGTCGCGGATATTTTCCATTCCGGTGATGTAGCGCATCATTCGCTCTACACCCATACCAAAGCCTGAATGCTGACAGGTGCCGTATTTACGAAGGTCCATATACCAGGAATAATCTTCGGGGTTAAGTCCCAATTCATCAATACGTTGCATTAAAACGTCATAACGTTCTTCACGCTGTGATGAACCAACGATTTCGCCTAAACCGGGGAAGAGCAGGTCTGTTGCGGCAACGGTTTCGTTGTCGTCGTTTAAACGCATATAGAAGCTCTTGCACTCCTTGGGATAATCGGTAACAAATACAGGACGTTTAAATACAACGTCAGCAAGATATTTTTCGTGCTCGGTCTGAATACCGGTGCCCCACTGGGCAGGAATATCAAATTTTTCGCCTGATTCGTTAAGAATCCTTAATGCTTCGCGATAGGTTACGCGTGCAAAATCGCTTTCAACTGTGCGGTTAAGCTTTTCGATAAGACCCTTTTCCATAAACTTATCAAAGAAGTTTAATTCATCGGGGCAGTTTTCAAGAACGTATTTGATAACGTACTTTGAAAGAGCCTCAATAGTATCCATAAGGTCGTTAAGGTCGGCAAAAGCCATTTCGGGCTCAACCTGCCAGAATTCTGCCGCGTGTCTTGGAGTATTACTGTTTTCAGCGCGGAAGCAGGGGCCGAAGGTATAAACTTTTCTGAAACCCCAGCAGAAAGGCTCAACGTTGAGCTGACCTGAAACAGTCATAAATGCCTGCTTGCCAAAGAAGTCCTTTGACCAGTCAACTGCGCCTTCTTCTGTGCGGGGCGGATTGTCAACGTCCATTGTAGAAATGCGGAAAACTTCGCCTGCGCCTTCGCAGTCACTTGCTGTTACGCAAGGTGTTGCAACGTAAACAAAGCCGTTATCCTGCAAAAATTTATGAATTGCAAAGGTCAATACTGAACGCACACGGAATACTGCCGTAAAAGTGTTTGTTCTTGGGCGAAGGTGTGCAACTGTTCTCAGATATTCAAAAGAGTGTTTTTTCTTCTGAATGGGGAAGTCAGGCTCACTTGTGCCGTGGATATCAATTTTTGTTGCGTGAATTTCCAAAGGCTGACGTGCATCAGGTGTAAGCACAACGTCACCTTCAATAATAAGACAAGCAGAAACGTTCTGCTTTTCAACTGCGTCAAAGTTATCAAGCTTGCGGTCAAAAACAATCTGAATATTTTTCTGTGTTGTACCGTCGTTAAGCTCAATAAAACCAAAATCCTTACTTGCTCTTATGGTGCGCACCCAGCCCGCAATTACAACGTGTTTGGCTTCCATAGAAGCATATATATCTTTTACAAGATCAGTTTTCATATAAAAACCTCCTTTTATCCCATATAATATAGGTATTATACTTTAAAAAAGCCTTGTTTGTCAAATGGTTTAACGGCTTTTATATTTATTTGGTGTAATTCCGTAATTTTTTTTGAAAAGCTGTATAAAATGGGAGTAATCAGAGAAGCCTGAATCGTAGCAAGCGCTTGTTACGCTCCCGCCGGAAAGCAGAATACTTTTGGCGTTGTTCAGTTTTGTTTTAATAAGATATTGATACGCGGTCAGACCCATCTGTTTTTTAAAACATTCCGTTAAATACTTTTCCGAACAAGCGCATTTTTTTGCAATTTCCGAAATGCTTTTTATATTGATAAAATCTTTTGAAATATAGTCGATAGCCTCTTTTATAATGAGGGGCGTTTTGTCTTCTTTGGCTTTGTTTAAGCAAAGCTTTTTCAATAAATCGGCAAAAACGGTAAGATATGCCGAAATTTTATCACTTCCGCTTATGGTCGCTTCGGCAAAATTATATAGCAAATCAATATACTTTTCACCGTCAACACAAAAGGTGTCAAAGCCTGAAAGAAAGCCGAAAAACTCGCTTTTTTCCAAAAACTCAACGGGCACGTAAATTTCCATATACTCAAAATGTCCGTTTCTTAAAAATCTGCCGTAGTGCGCCTGATAGGGACTGAAAACCATAATTTCGCCTGATTTCAGAATTTGCGAATCACCTGAAACGAGCTTTGCTTCAAGCCCGTCACTAAAAATAATACTTATTTTGTAAAATGGAAAAACTTCAATAATGCCCTTTTCGTCCTTTTTTCTGTCCGACGAGTTATAATGCACACGTATGTTCTTTTTATCAATGAAAATATCTCTTACAATATCCATTATAGTTCCTTTTTTCAATGTTTTTATTATCTTTTTGCATAGTTTTATGTAAAAATATTCTTTATAATTATATTATCAGAAAAATAGCGAGGTGTCAATATGGATAGAATTAACAAACTCCGCCAAATTTATATGAATACAAAAATGGTGAAAGAATACGGAACAGACCTTTACTGCTATTACATTAAGGTTGGCGCAAATCTTGCCCTTTATGCAAAAGGCTGGAAGGAAGGCAAGGATTGTCTTACCTTAAGGCAACGTCATTCCTTTGCTGAAAGCTACGTTTTAAAAAACACTAAGCCGAGAATTTTTAAGGGCGAGCTTCTTACGGGCTCTCTTGACCTTGACTGGCAGGAAAGTTTTTCCGAGGAAGAATACGAAACCCTTAAAAAAGAATATTTTGACCTTGTTCCCCAAAAACAGAGCCGTGAAAGCCATATGGGGCTGGACTATGTCCTTTTGCTTGAAAAAGGAATTTTGGGAATTTTGGAAGATATAGAAAAAAGTGACAAAGACGACCTTGAAGCAAAGGAGTTTTTTCATTGTCTGAAGCTTGAACTTGAAGGACTTCTTGTTTTAGAAGAAAACTATAAAAAGGAAGCCTTGCGCCTTTTTAACGAAACAGGTAACGAGGAATATTATGATCTTGCCTGCGTGCTTGAAAATGTGCCCAAAAATCCTGCAAAAACTTTTCGTGAAGCATTGCAAAGCATACACTTTTTCACATTTAACCTGTGCGGCTTATATTCTATGGGCAGAGTTGATGATTATCTTTACCCATATTACAAAAATGACGTTGAAAAGGGCACTATTACCAAAGAATATGCCCAAGAACTTATTGATTGTTTTAATCTTTTATATATTCCAAACGTTATGCAGTGGACTGCCGCAGGCTATATGTTGGGCGGCAGTGACAAAAACGGCAATTTAATCGAAAATGATTTGACGGAGATGTTTTTGAAATCTATCGGGCACACCTGTATTCCTGACCCCAACGTAGGCTTTGCCATTAACGAAAAAACTTCAGATAAAATACTTATGCTTGCATCGGATATAATCGGAAAAGGTTATACTAATCCGGCGGTTTGGAATGAAAAGGCGGTAGTTGAAAATCTGATTTCACGCGGTTATAAAATGGAGCACGCGCGAAATTTCACCAATTCAACCTGCGTTGAAGTTACGCCCGTAGGCTGTTCGGGAATAAGCGTTACAAGTCCCTATATTAACTTGCTTCAGGTTTTTCTTGATGCTTTTTATGCTTCACATGATGATTCTTCATATGAAGAACTGACTTTAGCTTTTGAAAAAGCATTGACGGAAAAACTTCAAAGGGCGATATATGAAGAAAATCTGCGACTTCTTGAAAATAAACGCAATGGAAATACAAACCCCATAAGAATTTCAGCGTTGATAAACGATTGCGTAAAAAGAGGGCGTTCAGTTGATAACGGCGGTGCTTTGTATTACGGTCTTGAAGCAGATTTTTTAGGCTTTTCCAACGTTGTTGAGTCGTTTAACGTCATTTATCAGCTTGTTTTTTTGAAAAAGGAGATAACCTTATCTGAACTTAAGGAAGCAACGAAAAACAATTTTGCAGATGAAAAGATTCTTGAAAAAATAAAGGAATGTAACCACTTTGGTAATGATGAGAATGTTTCAAATGCCGTTGCCAAAGAAATAAGCGAACTTGTGAGAAGTGTCTGCGCTGATTTTAAGTGCATTAACGGTGAACCTCTTGCTGTTGGCGCATTTTCCTATAATAATCATATCCCCTACGGCAAAGAAACAGGTGCTTCGCCTGACGGCAGAAAGAAAGGCGAGCCTTTAAATAACGGTTCAAACCCCGCAAACGGATATGATATTGAAGGTCCTACCGCTATGCTTAATTCGCTGAATTATCTTGAACCTGATAAATTTAACGGTGGCTTTACGGTAAATATGAATTTGCCCAAAAACGTAAAGGACAGCATTTTCTATCTGCTGAAAAGTTTTATTTGCTTAA
>JAZROC010000288.1:0-3222 GCA_045648525.1 Clostridia bacterium | reverse complement strand
TATTTTTTGGTCCGAAAGCGATATCCGCAAAAACGGTTTCTGCAAAAAGCTGATATTCTGGGTACTGAAAAACCATACCCACCTTTTGCCTTAAAAGTTTATAATCAGGCTTTTTAGCCATTAAATCAATGCCCTCAATGACCATTTTTTCAGCACTTGCAGGCTTCAAAATGCCGTTAAAATGCTGAACGAGAGTAGATTTACCTGACCCCGTGTGCCCGATAACCGAAACAAACTCACCATCGTTAATTTCAATATCCACGTTATTCAGCGCCGCAACGAAGAAGGGCGAATCGGAATCATATACGTAATTTAGATTTTTTATACTGATTGACATAATTCTTCCAAAATCTCCTCAAAAGTCAGCACGCTTCGCGACACAGGAACACCTCTGTCGTTTAACTGCTGTGCGATTTTCGTAACAGGCGGCACCTCCAGCGTAAGAGCCTGAATTTCAGTTTCGCGGTTAAAAATTTCTTTAGGAGTCCCCTCCATTTTAACGACGCCGTCGCCCATAACGACAATGCGGTCAGCGTCCACGGTTTCCTCCATAAAATGCGTAATAAACACAACCGTTATGCCCTTTTCTTTGTTCAGGCGATGAACGGTCTGCAACACCTCGCGCCTGCCTTTAGGGTCAAGCATCGAAGTGGATTCATCCATAATAATAATTTCGGGTTCCATTGCGATAACACCTGCAATGGCAATTCTCTGCTTCTGCCCGCCTGAAAGTCTGTGAGGCGCGCTATCCTTAAACTGAAGCATATTAACTTCACGCAAAGCATTATCGACGCGTTTTTGCAATTCTTCCTGAGGTACACCAAGATTTTCAGGACCGAAAGCAACGTCCTCCTCAACGATTGTGGCGACCATCTGGTTATCGGGATTCTGAAAAACCATACCTGCGGTAGAACGAATTTTTATTAAATTTTCCTCATTTTTAGTGTCCATTCCCTTAACGAGCACAGTGCCCTCTGTTGGCAGAATCAAGCCGTTTATAAGTTTAGCAAGCGTTGATTTGCCACAGCCGTTGTGCCCTAAAACGCACAGAAACTCGCCTTTTTTTACATTAAGGGAAACCTTGTGCAAAACGTCGGAGGTTTCGTCGTCATATTTAAAGGAAACGTCCTTAATTTCAATAATATTATCCATTTTTCTCCTGTCCCTGACCTGACGGAATATAATATTTTTTGCCCTTTAATTCATCGGGCATATACTGTTGCTCGACAAAATGATTGGGAAAATCGTGGGGATAAAGATACCCAACGCCCCTGCCTAACTTTTCGTGACCTGAATAATGGGAATCACAAAGATGTTCAGGCACGGTAACGTTTTCCCTTGCGTCAGCCTTTGCATTTTCAAGGGCAACAACAACCGAATTGCTTTTGGGCGCACGGCAGATATATATTATCGCCTGCGTCAACGCAAGGCAACATTCGGGATATCCGATTTTCTCAACTGCGTTCAACGCGCAGGTTGCCTGCACAAGAGCCATAGGGTCTGCAATGCCAACATCCTCGGAAGCGTGAGCAATCATTCTTCGCGCGATAATGCGTGGGTCAGCACCGCCCTCAATCATCTTCATCGCCCAGAAAACGCCTGCATCGGCATCAGAGCCACGCAATGACTTACAAAATGCCGAAAGCATATCGTAAAATAAACTTTCGTCCATATGAATAACGGGTTTTTGAATGGACTCCTCCGCCACCGAAATATCAATATTTATGTTGCCCATATTATCGGGTTTAGTGGTTAAAACTGCCAATTCAAGCGCGTTTAAAGCGTTGCGCACGTCACCTGACGACGACGAAATTATGTGTGTCATCGCATCATCGGATATTTTTATATCCATGTTGCCAAAACCGCGTTCCTTGTCAGAAATCGCCATTTCTATGGCTTTTTTAATATCGTCCCTGCTTAAATGCTTGAATTCAAAAATTCTGCAACGGGAAACTAATGCGCGAGTCAGCGAAATATACGGATTTTCCGTTGTTGAGCCAATTAAGCGAATGGTTCCGTTTTCAAGAGCAGGCAAAAGCGCATCGGATTGAGCCTTTGACCAACGGTGGCACTCGTCAAGCAAAAGAAAGGTCGCCTTGCCGTAGAGTTTCAGCCTCTCCTCTGCCCCCTTAATAATTTCGCGCACCTCGGGCACACCTGCCGTAACGGCATTTAATTTTTCAAAATGAGCCGAACATTTTTGGGCAACAATGGAAGCAAGACTCGTCTTGCCCACACCCGGAGGTCCGTAAAAAATGCAACTTGAAAGCCTGTCCGCCTCAATGGCGCGCCTTAAAAGTTTGCCTTTGCCCACAATATGCTCCTGCCCGAAAAACTGATCGAAGTTAGTTGGGCGCATACGCTCGGCAAGGGGCGCGTTAGTGTTATTTTCCTTTGCCAATGAAAAAAGGTCGTACATTTATTTTCTCCACACAAAAGCCGTCCATTCGCCTAAAGAAAGACGGTGTAATTTAGTAAAGCCAACGGCTGAAATCTTTTCTTCAACCTCGTCGGCACGCTCGTTGATAATGCCCGAGGTTATGTAAATGCCATTTTCGTTCAAATGCTCTTTTGCCGAGGGCGCAAGAACCATAACTGCATCGGCAATAATGTTTGCAACGATTATATCTACCTTGCCGAAGAAATTTTCAAGAAGGTTTCCGCAAACAACCTCAATATCGAAGTTTGCTTCCTTAACGTTCTTTTGGGCAACCTTAACGGCTTCGGAATCAATATCTATAGCCTTAACCGACTTGGCACCAAGAAGATGTGCGCACATAGCTAAAATTCCCGTGCCACAGCCAACGTCCATAACAGTTTTGCCGTTTTCCACAAACTTTTCCAAAAAACCGATGCACATTTTTGTGGTTTCGTGGCTTCCCGTACCGAAAGCGGCACCGGGGTCAAGTTCTAAAACGATGTCGCCCTCCTGCTTTTCATAGTCCTCCCAAGTAGGCTTGATAACGATTTTTTCGGCAGGCTTAAAGGGTTTGTAGAATTTTTTCCACGTTTCGCCCCATTTTTCATCCTTGATATTTTCAACGATAATTTCAAGAGTACCCCAGTTAAAATCAGGAGCATTTTCCCTTAAATTATTAACGTTTTCCCTGACAAAATCCCCTGCCCACGTTTCAGTTTCCTCAACGAAACCGCGCACACAGACCTCGTCCTCGTAGTTTTCCATCAGCTCTTCGTCGATGTAATCCCACTCTTCTTTAGGAC
>JAZROC010000287.1:0-2922 GCA_045648525.1 Clostridia bacterium | reverse complement strand
TTGATGAAATTGACGAATGTGTTTTGCTTGGTGCAGTAGGCGAAAATGAGTATATTTTACCTGAAAAAGTTACCTCATATGGTCTTAAAATAATGGGGAAATCAGGCAGACTTCGCAAAAACAAGAAATATCCTGAAATTTTTGAGTACCTTGGATGGTGCTCATGGGATGCTTTCCATATGGACGTTACCCATAAAGATTTATTAAGAAAGGCTCAGGAATTTAAGGATAAGAATATCCCCGTAAGATGGGCGATAATTGATGATATGTGGGGCGACGTATCCTGCATTGACAGAAAAACCATGCACCAGCGTGAACTTAACGATTGGGAGGCCGACCCCATTCGTTTTCCCCACGGTTTAAAAGGGGTAATTACCGATTTAAAGGAAAAATACGGCTTGTGGGTTGGTATGTGGCATCCCATAAACGGCTACTGGTCAGGCATAAACCCCAATGGTGCTTTGGCAAAAAGGCACGGCGATTTACTTGAATATACTTTTGATGCACGTGCTTGGCGTAACACACCGCAGTATATGCATCGCTTTGACGAAAAAAGCGTTATGAAGTATTATGACCTTCAACATAAATTCTATAAGGATTGCGGTGCTGATTTTACAAAGGTTGATAATCAGGGCTGTGCCGAAAATTTTGCGTATCGTAAGGGCGATATAAATACCGTAACGGTAAATCTTCATAAAGCCATCGAAAAGGCAGCAAAGAAGTATTATAACGATAATTTGATAAACTGTATGGGTATGCCCATTGAAAATTTCTGGAACAGGGGCAAGGATAGCAACGTTAACCGTTTCAGCGGTGATTTTAAGCCTGAGGACAGAAAGTGGTTTATAAAGCATCTTTTGCAATGCAGTTATAATTCACTTATTCAGGGCACCATCTATACGGGTGACTGGGATATGTGGTGGTCAGACGATGATCAGGCAAAGAAAAATGCCGTACTTCGTGCAATGAGTGGCGGACCTATCTATATGTCCGACGAGCTTAACAGAAGTATTAAGGAAGTAATTATGCCTACCGTTTATTCCGACGGCAGAATTATCCGCCTTAATCAGCCTGCTGTACCTACCAAGGATTGTCTTTTTGAAGATGCCGAAAGCAACAAAAAGATTTTCAAGGTATTCAATACTATCGGTGCAAACGGTGTGCTTGCCGCATTTAACCTTGATGAAAAAGAGGAAACGGTTACGGGCACAATTTCACCTAAAAACATTATCGGTCTTAAAAAAGGCACGTATCTTGTATATAACTGGTTTACGGGCGAAACCTTCTTAATGGCATACGACGAAGAAAAAGAAATTGCACTTAAGAACTACGATGATTTCAGATTGCTTCTTTTCATACCCGTTAAAGAGGGTAAAGCAGTTATCGGCTTAAAGGAAAAATATATGTCACCTGCAACGGTTAAAGTTTCAAAAGACACCGTTGAAGTATTTGACGGGGGCACTCTCTTAATTTATGTTGACGGTGCAATTAAAGAAATTTCCGTTAAAAAAGGCGAAAAAATTAAAATTTAAGGTATAAAATGCAAAAATAAGCACAGAATTTTACTGAGGTGAAAAGCTGTGCTTTATTTTTTTCTCTTTGCCGTTTTCTTTGTGCCTGTTTATGTACGGCTCAAAGCAAACACCGAAAAAGAAGCACTGAAAATACGGGCAGATATTATGCTTCCCTTTAAAATCAAAATAAAAATTTATTCGGCAAGCATAACTGTAAAAAAAGTAATTGCTTCAATATTTTCAGGCAAAGGAAAAAGGGGCAGTGGAGCACAGCTTTTCAATATAATAAAAAAACATCTGAAAGTCAAAAAACTGAAAATCCGTTCAAGAATAGGCACAGGTGAAGCATCATCTACCGCCATAATAAGCGGCGGAATATTAGGTCTTGTGGCGCCGTTTAAAGCAAGGAATAACTATGAAATAAAGGTCTGTCCGGTTTTTGAAGAGTCGGTTTTTGAGTTTTTCGGGCAATGCCTTTTTAAAACAAATCTTTTGCACGGCATAATTATAATTTTGAAAGTTTATGGAGGAAAGAAAAATGGAAAAACACCCAATAGAAAACATAATGGCACTGACAATGGAAAATCTTAATAAAATGATTGACGTTGATAAAGTTGTCGGAAGTGCGGTTATGACACCAAACGGTGCAACGGTAATACCCGTTTCACAAATCGGCTTCGGCTTTGTTTCGGGCGGCGGTGAATACGAAATTAACGAAACAAAGAGCGAAGATTTTCCTTTTTTAGGCGCATCAGGTGCAGGAATTTCGGTAAAACCAAGCGGATTTTTAATAATTTCAGGCGATAACATAAGATTTTTGCCTATTCAGAAAAATAACAGTTACGATAAAATTATTGACCTTGTTCCGCAAGTAATGGAACAAATTAAAAACTTTACCAAAAACGATGCTGAATTAAATTGAATTTTCTGCAAAAAATAGGGTTAACAGAACTCTATTTTTTATTTTTGGAGGAATTTATGAAAAAAATCATATCGGTTATGCTTATTTTTGTATGCGTAACGTTACTGAATACGAAAGCTTCTGCATATTCGGCAGAAGCTTATACCGTTATCGAACAGTCGTCGGGCAGAATTTTATATTCAGTTAACGGTGATAAAAAGATGCCTATGGCAAGCACCACAAAAGTTATGACGGCAATTTTGGTAATCGAAAATCTTGACCTTTATAAAGAGTATGAAATTCCTGCGGAAGCTGTCGGCATAGAAGGCTCGTCAATTTATTTAAAAAAAGGCGAAAAATTAACGGGCGAAGAGCTTTTGTACGGATTAATGATGGCTTCGGGCAATGATGCGGCATACGCTCTTGCAATTTTAACGTCGGGAAGCAGTGAAAAGTTCATTGAGCTTATGAATGAAAAAGCAAAAAACCTGAATTTGACAAACACTT
>JAZROC010000286.1:0-3047 GCA_045648525.1 Clostridia bacterium | reverse complement strand
ATATCTTTTTTAATACTTTTTTTAGCATCTGCAAACTCCGAATTGCCTATATTAACTTCCTCAACACATTTTAAATAGGCGCAAATTCTGTCAGCATACTTTACTATTTTCTTTTCTTCCTTATCCTGAATATCTAAAATGGGCATAAACTCACTTTTAAATTCTTCAGGAAGCATCTGACATATCTGGTCGGTTGCAACCTTTTCGATTTGTTTATACGCCTTTTTGATTTCAGAATTATAATATTTTATAGGAGTCGGCAAATCGCCCGTTATGATTTCGCTTGCTTCGTGATACATTGCCTTTACCGCAATTGATTCGGCATTATAGTTTTTACCGTATAATTTGTTGCCAATTAACGCAAGCATATGGGCTATCATTGCAGTTTGCAGAGAATGCTCCTGAATATTTTCTTCTCTCGTTGACTTCATTAAACCCCATCTGCGAATGTATTTCATTCTTGCCATTAAGGCGAAAAAATTGCTCATAAATCACACCTCGTTATTTTTTTATATTATACCATATTTTTTGCTTGACACCAACTATTTTTATGATATAATCTAATAAAACTGTATATCAGCTTGGGGAGTCCTTCGGGGCTGAGATTGCTTTTTGCTAAACCCATTAAACCTGTGTAGATAATCCTACCGTAGGGAAGCTTATTGTTGCCTGAAATTTTGGCCGTATATCCCTATGATATACGGTTTTAATTTTTCAGAAAGGAAGTGCATAGAAAATGTTACTTCAAACCTTGTCACTCAATTCCTATTTTAGCAAGATGTGGGAAAAATTAAAAGAAATTGACCCCATACTCTTAAGCTCAACTATCGCTATCGCCCTAATCATCGTTGCAGTTTTCCTTGTTTTGAACAAAAAAAACGGTGGACTTAAATGGGATACGCGAAAAGTTACCTACGGCGCCGTTTGTATCGCCCTTTCCTTCGTTTTATCCTATATAAGACTGTGGCATATGCCTAACGGTGGTTCGGTTACTGCGGCAAGTATGCTTCCGATGCTTCTTTACGGTTATATGGCAGGTCCCGTGTGGGGTCTTATTGCAGGTATTGCTTATGCCTTTTTACAATGTATGCAGGATAGCTACTTCTTATCTATCCCCCAATTCTTTTTCGATTACATAGTGCCTTTCCTTGCAATAAGTACTCTTTCAGGTGTATTTAAGACGGGCAAAAAATCCCTTGATATTTATTTGGGTTTTACTCTTGCAATTCTGACTCGTTATGCATCTCACGTCTTTGCAGGTATCGTTTTCTGGGCAGATTCAGCACCTTATAACCCTATTCTTTACAGTTTCGGCTATAATTCCTTCGTATTTGTTGACGCTATCGCCTGCTACGTTCTTGCCTCTATTCCTTCGGTGCAGAAGTTATTTAAACGGTTAAAATAATTTTTTAAGAAGCAGTTTATCTGCTTCTTTTTTTCTTGCAAAATTTGAAATTATGCCGTATAATTTCAGTATAAACAATTTGCGAGGTATTTTATGAAAACAACAAAACTTTTAAAACGGTTCCTTCCCTATTATAAGCCATATTGGCGCACAATGGTTCTTGACCTTATATGCGCTTGCCTTACAACAGGGTGTGAGCTTATTCTTCCCTTAATCGTGCGCGAAATCACGGGAAGGGCTACGGAAAATATAGAAAGTCTGACCGTACCTTTTATTCTTACGGCAGGCGCAATATATCTTGTTTTAAGAGTTATTGATACTGCGGCAAACTATTATATGGCGGCGGTTGGACATATAATGGGTTCGAAAATTGAAACCGATATGCGTTCCGACTTTTTTAAGCATCTTGAAAAGCTTTCTTTTGGCTTTTACGATAACACGAAGGTAGGTCAGTTAATGTCAAGACTTACAAGCGACCTTTTTGACGTTACCGAATTTGCCCACCATTGCCCTGAAGAGTTTTTTATTGCAGGTATAAAAATCATCGCTTCCTTTATAATTCTTTGCACCTTTAATATTCCTCTTACGCTTATCTTGTTTGCGGTTATACCCGTTATGATTATAGTGCTTGCCCATTTTAACAAGAAAATGAAAAACGGTTTTATGGCATCAAGAAAAACCGTCGGTGAATTAAACGCGCAGGTTGAAGACAGTCTTTTAGGTATAAGAGTCGTTAAATCCTTTGCCAATGAAGATATCGAAATGTCAAAATTTGAAAAGGGTAATCAGACCTTCTTGAAAGTCAAGAAAAAAGTTTATCATTATATGGCAGGTTTTCAATCGTCAACGCGCTTTTTTGAAGGCTTTATGTACATAATAATAATTGTTTCGGGCGCACTATTCCTTATAAACGGTTTAATTGAAGTTGCTGATTTTATTGCGTACGTGTTATACGTTTCGACATTGCTTGTTTCTATCAGACGAATCGTTGAGTTTGCCGAACAGTTTCAGCGCGGTATGACCGGTATTGAAAGATTTTCGGAAATTATGGATACAGAGCCTGATATTAAAAATTCCCCCGAGGCAAAGGAATTAACCAACGTTTCAGGTGAAATTCAGTTTAAAAATGCTACTTTTTCTTATGACGAAGGTCTTGACAACGTACTTACAAACATAAACTTGACAATTAAAAAGGGCGAAAACATTGCTCTTGTTGGTCCTTCAGGTTCAGGAAAAACCACAATCTGTAATCTCATTCCTCGCTTTTACGAGCTTACAAAAGGTGAAATTACCATTGACGGAAATGATATTTCAAAGGTTACCCTTGATTCTTTAAGAAAGAATATAGGTATAGTACAGCAGGACGTATATTTATTCTCAGGCTCAGTAAAAGAGAACATTGCTTACGGTATGCCCGGTGCAAAAGACGAAGATATCATAGATGCGGCAAAGCTTGCAGGCGCTCACGATTTTATTTTAACGTTGCCCGACGGTTACGATACTTACGTTGGTGAGCGCGGTGTTAAGCTTTCAGGCGGACAGAAGCAAAGAATTTCTATTGCTCGCGTTTTCCTTAAAAACCCGCCTATTCTTATTCTTGACGAAGCTACAAGTGCTTTAGATAATGAAAGTGAACATCTTG
>JAZROC010000285.1:0-6761 GCA_045648525.1 Clostridia bacterium | reverse complement strand
GCTTAAGCTTTGAAACGTTAGATGCTATTCAGGCTTTAACAGGTGATATGCCTCTCGTTCTTCACGGTGGCACAGGTATTCCTGCTGAAATGATTCAGAAGGCAATTTCTCTTGGCGTTTCAAAAATCAACGTTAACACAGAGTGCCAGCTTGCTTTCCAGGAAGCAACAAGAAAATATATCGAAGCAGGTAAGGACCTTGAAGGCAAGGGCTTCGACCCCAGAAAACTTCTTGCTCCCGGCTTTGAAGCAATTAAGGCAACAGTTAAAGAAAAAATGGAACTTTTCGGTTCGATCAATAAGGCATAATTGAATATTAAAAAATAACAGACGGCATCAAAAATGCCGTCTGCTTTTTATTCATTCCAAGGATTAGCAGGATCTGGGTCGGTTGGATCCCAGCCTTTGCGGGAATCGTTAAGGTCTATGGTGGGAACGGGTTCAGGTGCGGGCCCCGCTTCTTCCTTTTCGTATATGTAGACGAAAGTCTTTTTCGGACAGTTGTCAAAGAGCCATTTTGCGTCGCGAACCGCCAAACGCACACAACCTTGTGATGCGGCTTCGCCTAATTTGTTAAACTCTTCACTTTTGAGAGCGTCGTTATTTTGTGCGGTGTAAGGAACGGAATGGAAAAGATATGCGCCCGTTATGCGCATTGCATATTTTCCAAAAGTTCCTCCGTAAAGAGCGCGCCAAGTGTATTTATCGGAAATATAAAAACTGCCGGTAGGGGTAAAATCATCATCGGGACCTGTGCCTACGGAGCATATAAAGGCTTTTACAAGGTCGGTATAAAGTCCGTTTTCTGCCTTTTTATACACGTAAACGCGATTGGCTTTAAGGTTCACTTTTATTACATATTTACCTGAATAATCAGAGGGAACGTTATCTTCATTTATAGTAACGGGTTTTTTGGTTGGTTTTGCCGTTGGCTTTTGCGTTGGTTTGGCTGTTGGCTTTTTTGTGGGTTCAGGTGTAGGAGTAGGAGTAGGTGTGGGAGTAGGAGTAGGCGATGGAGTAGGTGTGGGCGTAGGCGTAGGGGTAGGGGTAGGTGAAAGGGTAGGAGTTGGTGAGATGCTTAAAGCAGGCGTTACGTCAGACGGTGCTTTTTTAGGCGCACAACTGCAGGAAAGTAAAATTATTAAAAGTAGTAAAGTAGAGAAAATGCGTTTCATATAAATCCTTTCATAAAACGTGAAAAGCAGACGGCAAGCTTACCGTCTGCTTCAATGAAAACAAAAAATCAGTTGCCGGGGAATTCGGGTTCGTCGTCTTCCTCGTCAAAGTTTTCCTCGTGACCGTGACAACCGTGACATGAGCAACAGTCACCACCGCAACCGCCTTCGTGATGTTCAAGCATTTCCATAAGGAAAGGCATTAACTTTTCCATTTCATCATCATCGGGCATATGGAATGAAAGCTCCTCGCCCTCTGAATCCATTCGCATTACGTAAATTCCGCCCTCATCGTCCTGAGGCTGTTGGAAAATTGCGTAATTTTTGCCGTCAAATTCAAAGTTACCTACCATTATAAGACCGATTTCATTACCTGCATCGTCCTGAAAATATAAAATATCTTCCATTTTAAAATCCTCCGATTCATTTTTTTATATTATAACTCCTAATAATATTCTTGGCAAGTTAAATATTTTTATTACTCTTTAAATCTCACAAAATGTGATTTTTCATCTGTTCTTCACTTGCAAAAACGAGAATTTTAATATATAATACTGTTAATATTAAAATGGGGTGTTTTTATGAAATACGTTTCAATAGGCGGTCAGGCGGTTATGGAAGGGGTTATGATGAAATCCCAGACCTCGCTGGTTATGTCCGTGCGTCGCGCTGACGGTACTATCGCTATAGAAAAAAGAAAATTAGAACAGAAAAAATGGCGCAAAACAGTTGCGAAAATTCCTATCGTGCGCGGTGTTGTGGCATTTGTTGAATCTCTTGTTATGGGTATGAATCTTACCAGCCAGTCGGCAGAAATGTACGGTGAGGATTTGCTTGAGGGTGAAGAGCCTTCAAAATTTGAAAAATGGCTTTCAAAAACTTTTAACATAAAACTTGAAACCGTTGCCATAGTTTTAGGCATTATTCTTGGTCTTGGTCTTTCTTTTTTGCTTTTTATGTTTTTGCCCGCTATGGCATCAACCCTTATGTGCAATATTTTTGATATAACCAAGGAATCGGCAACCATTGGCACAAAGCTTCTTTTGAACATTGTTGAAGGTATCGTTAAAATTCTTATTTTCTTCGGCTACCTTTTCTCAATAGGTTTTATGAAGGATATTAAGCGCATCTTTATGTATCACGGTGCCGAACACAAGGTTATTTCCTGCTACGAGCACGGTGACGAGCTTACTGTGGAAAATGCAAAAAAATATTCAACTGCACATCCCCGTTGCGGAACTTCCTTTATGTTTATTATTATGATTGTGGGCATTTTAATTGCTTCTGTTGCCGATAATCTTTTCGGACTTTCAACCGCTACGTTAGGCGCATCTTTTGTCCGCCTTGCAGTTAAACTTCTGCTTTTGCCTCTTGTTGCAGGCACAAGCTACGAAATTTTAAAACTTCTTGCAATGAGCGATAACGTGATATTTAAAATTCTGCGTGCGCCCGGTATGCTTTTACAAAAACTTTCAACCCGCGAGCCTGACGACAGTATGCTTGAAGTTTCCCTGACTAGTTTTAAGAACGTTCTTTATATGGACGGTCTTCTTAAAGAACCTGAAGAAACAAAAGAGGAACAGGAATGACGGTAAAAGAAGCCTTGCAAAAGGCTAAAGAAGAACTTAAAAACGTGCCTGACCGCGACGTTGATGCCGCGTGGATAGTGTGCGCAGTGTCGGGACTTACGCGTAATCAGCTTCATTTTGACGGCGATAAGATTTTAAGCGAAAAACAGGAAATTCTGCTTGATAATATTTTGAAACGCAGAAAAACAAGGGAACCGCTACAACATATTTTCGGGTTCGTTCCTTTTTATAATATTGAACTTAAAACTGATGCGCGCGCCCTTATTCCGAGGGATGAAACTGCGATTTTAGTTGAAAAGGCTCTTGAAATTATTGGTGAAAAGAAATATGAAACCATACTTGATATCGGCACGGGTTCAGGCGCTATTGCAATTACCGTTAAGAAAAATGCGCCCGAAACGAAGGTTACGGCTGTGGATATAAGCGAAAACGCGCTTTCTCTTGCAAAGGAAAACGCGCAGGCTAATGACGTTGATATTAATTTTATCAAAAGCGATTTGTTTGAAAATATTTCCGATAAATTTGACGTTATACTTTCAAACCCGCCCTATATACCCACAAAGGACATTGAAAAGCTTGAAAAAGAACTTTTCTTTGAGCCTGAAAATGCTCTTGACGGCGGTGCGGACGGACTTGATTTTTACAGGGATATAATTGCAGAAGCCAATGAACATCTTAATAAAAACGGACTTCTGATGTTTGAAATTGGTTTTGACCAGGGCGATGCAGTAAAAACGCTTTTAGCGAAAAACGGTTTTGTGGAAAGTTTTGTTTTAAAGGATTTTTCAGGACTTGACCGTATAGTTTATACTTTTAAAGAGGATTAGTCATGTTAGAGAAACTTGAAGAAATGTCAATACGATTTCAGGAATTAAATCAGAAATTATCTGAACCTGATGTAATAAACGACCGCCAATTATGGCAGGAACTTGCAAAAGAACATTCGCGCCTTTCTGAAATTATGGAAAAATATGAAGAATATTCTTCCGTATTAAAGGGCATTGAAGATGCCAATGAGCTTATTTCAATGGGCGACGAAGAAATGAAAGAGCTTGCCGAGATTGAGCTTGAAGAATTAAAGCCAAGAGAAGAAGCTCTTGAAAAGGAATTAAAGGAATTACTTGCTCCTCGCGACCCTGATGACGATAAAAACGTTGTTCTTGAAATCCGTGCAGGTACAGGCGGCGAAGAAGCGGCACTTTTTGGCTCCGATTTATTAAAAATGTATATGAAATATGCAGAGAAAAAAGGCTGGAGTTTTGAAATAACAAGCCTTTCGGACACCGAAATAGGCGGTATTAAGGAAGCTGTTTGTCTTGTTTCAGGTAAAGAAGTTTTCCGCCATATGAAATACGAAAGCGGTGCCCACAGAGTACAGCGCGTTCCCGTTACTGAATCGGGCGGTCGTATTCATACTTCTGCGGCTACCGTTGCGGTGCTTCCCGAAGCCGGCGATATTGATATAACCATCAATCAGGAGGACCTTTTAATTGAAACTCACCGTTCTTCAGGTGCAGGCGGTCAGCACGTTAATAAGACTGAATCTGCCGTAAGAATGGTTCACTTACCAACAGGTATTGAGGTTGACTGTCAGGACGAGCGTTCGCAGATAAAGAACCGCGAAAAAGCAATGAAAGTTCTTAAAAGCCGTGTTTACGATTACTATAAGAGCATTGCCGATAAAGAGTATAGCGGTATGCGTAAAAATCAGGTAGGTTCAGGCGATCGAAGCGAAAGAATCCGTACCTATAACTTCCCTCAAGGCAGAGTTACAGACCACCGCGTTGGCGTAACGCTTTATAAACTTGAAGCTTTCCTTCAGGGCGAAATGGACGAAATCGTTTCCGCACTTATATTGGCAGGAAGTACGGGCGAGCTTCAGAATAGTGATGAAGAATAGAAGATAAAAAATTTGAAATCCAAAAAAACAAGAGGGTTTATTCTCTTGTTTTTTATTTACGGTTGTGTTATAATGAGGTCTGTACTTATGAAAAAATGTGAGATGAGGTGATTTTTTGCATCTTATTGGCAGAATTATTGAAATTCTTAATTCAAAGATGGAAACACCTGCTTTGTATGGGTGGTTTCATATAATGTTTTTTGCAATATCAATTATTGCAGGAGTCGTTCTTGTTAAAAAGTTTAAGGCGCCCGACAAAAAGACGGTAATGAAAATTCTTTTTGTTGCGTCGCTGACGTCCATAATATTGGAGATTTATAAGCAATTCAATTATACTTTCAGTTATGACGGCACCAAGATTACGGCAGATTATCAGTGGTATGCTTTTCCTTTTCAGTTTTGCTCAACACCAATGTATATTGGCTTGTTGGCATCATTGATTAAAAATGAAAAAGTACATAATGCCCTTTGCGCTTACCTTGCAACCTTTGCAACCTTTGCAGGTCTTTGCGTAATGTTTTATCCCGGTGACGTTTTTGTAACAACTATTGGTATAAATATACAAACTATGATATGCCACGGTTCAATGGTGACTTTGGGTATTTTCCTTTTAGGTTCAGGCTACGTTAAAAGTGAAAATAAGACTCTGCTTAAAGGAGCTGCGGTTTTTGCAATTTGCGTGTGTCTTGCAATGATAATGAATGAAATTGCCCATTTTTCAGGGCTTGAGGAAACTTTCAATATGTTCTTTATAAGTCCCCACCAAGCACCCTCGTTGCCCGTATATTCCATTGTTCAACAGTACGTGCCTTTTCCCTTGTGCACCGTAATTTATATCGGTGTGTTTACACTTGCTTCCTACATAATTTTGTTGATTGCTATGATTATTAAAAAATTTGCATCAAAATGCAAAAATAACTGACCTGTAAAAAGAATATAACACCTTGCAAAAAGCAGGGTGTTATTTTTTTAAAAATCTTAATAATTCTTCTTTTTCGTTTTTGACATTTTGGGAAATTACGTTGTCAAGGGCATAGTTAAGAGCCTCTTTTATTCTGTAACTTTTATAGCCTGCGTTTTTTAAGTCGGTGCCGTTTATGGCAAGCTCTTTTATGCTTGTTACGCCTGCTGAAGCAATGTTTGCGTTTTCGTTAAAGTCAGTATCGGTGGTCGCGGTTAAATATCCGCATAAGAATAATACTTTTTCTTTATCGTTTTCGCTCATCAATTTTTGGATTGCTATAACGTTGTTCTTCGGAATTTTTGCGTTTTTGATAAAAAGAATTTTTTGCTTCGTTTTAACTTCGGTTTTCAAACGTAAAAGTTCAGCTTCTGCATCACAGTTAAGCAAAATTATGGCAAGGCGAATTTCGTTATTATCGGTTTTTGTCAGATTTTTACATATACTATCCCAATTTTCTTCCTTCAAAGTCGGGAAAATTGCCTTAAAAACAGGCAAAGTCTGCGCCATTATCGTGGGCGCATTTTTATATGAAAGCATTTTTTTCAGTTCCGTATAAATGCGCTCATAGGCGATATTCTTTAAAGTATTGGCAAGTTTGTTGCAATAGAAAAGAGTTTCGTCCTCTAACGTAAAGCCGTCCTTTGATGCAAAACGCAAGCCGCGCATAATTCTTAACGCGTCCTCGGAAAAACGCTTTTCGGCATTGCCTACGGTGCGTATGATTTTATTATCAAGGTCTTTTTTTCCAAAAAATTCGTCGATTATGTTTTCCTTTAAATCCATTGCCATTGCGTTAACGGTAAAATCCCTGCGGGCAAGGTCCTCTTTTAAGGAGGGGGTAAAGGTTACGGAGTCGGGACGACGGGAATCGGTATAGCCACCGTCAATTCTGAAGGTGGTGACCTCGGTCATAGTGCCTTGGCGGATAATGCCAACGGTGCCGTGCTTTAAACCTTTTAAGTTGAGCTTGAAATCGGAAAAGATTTTTATGGTGTCTTCGGGCAGGGCAGAGGTAGTTATGTCCCAGTCGTCAGGCTCGACGTTAAGCAGACGGTCACGGACGCAACCGCCTACGGCATATGCCAAAAATCCGTTTTCGTTGAGCTTTCGTAAAATAAAGCTTACGTTTTCAGG
>JAZROC010000284.1:0-4383 GCA_045648525.1 Clostridia bacterium | reverse complement strand
ACGGTACCGTTGGTGCTAACAAAGACTCTATTAAAATCATCGGTGACCACACCGACAAATACGTTCAGGCTTACTTCCAGTATGACTCTAAAAAGACCGGCGGTATCACAATTTCTCACCTTCGTTTCGGTGACAAGCCTATCAAGAGCCCCTATTACATAAACAAGGCTGACTTCGTTGCTTGCCATAACCCCTCATACGTTGAAAAGGGCTTCAGAATGGTTAACGACGTTAAACCCGGTGGTTCATTCCTTATCAACTGCCAGTGGGATGCTAAGGAGCTTGAAGAAAAGCTTTCAGGCGAAGCAAAGAGATACATTGCTAACAACAACATTAACCTTTACACAGTTAACGCTATCGACCTTGCTGCAGAAATCGGCTTAGGCAAGCGTACAAATACAGTTCTTCAGTCTGCATTCTTTGCACTTTCCAACGTTCTTCCCCGTGAAGAAGCTATCGGCTATATGAAGGAAAAGGCACAGAAGTTCATGAAGAAGGGTAAGGAAATCGTTGAAATGAACGAAAAGGCTATTGATGCCGGTGCTAACGCATACGTTAAGATCGACGTTCCTGCTTCTTGGAAAGATGCTGTTGATACTCCCGATGTTCCTACAACAAAGGGTAGTGCAAAGCTTATCAAGATGGTTGACGGTATTATGAAGCCCGTTGCTAAAATGAACGGTGACCTTCTTCCTGTTTCAGCTTTCGTTGATCATGCTGACGGTACTTTCGAACATGGCGCATCAGCTTACGAAAAGCGCGGTGTTGCAGTTATGGTTCCTGCTTGGGATAACACAACTTGCGCACAGTGTAACCGTTGCTCATTCGTTTGCCCCCATGCTACAATCCGTCCCTTCGCATTAGATGCTGCTGAAATGGCAAATGCTCCTGCAAATCTTCTTCAGGGCAAGCGTCCTGCAGCACCCAAGACTGAATATGTTTATACTCTTGCTGTATCACCTCTCGATTGTATGGGTTGCGGTGTGTGCGTAGGCGTATGTCCCACAAACTCACTTAAGATGGTATCCCGTGAATCACAGGACGATATGCAGGTTGTATTCGATTACTGCGTAGACAACGTAACAGAAAAGCCCGAAACTGTTGCTAACCTTAACCTTGTTGGCAGCCAGTTCAAACAGCCTCTCTTAGAGTTCTCAGGCTCATGCGCAGGTTGTGCTGAAACAGCTTATGCTCGTCTTATCACACAGCTTTTCGGTGATAGAATGTACATTTCAAACGCAACAGGTTGTTCATCAATCTGGGGTGGTCCCGCTGCAACAAGCCCCTACACAGTAAATAAGGAAGGCTTCGGTCCTGCTTGGGCAAACTCATTGTTTGAAGATAACGCTGAACACGGCTATGGTATGTACCTTGGTCAGAAGGCAGTTAGAACTCGCCTTATCGACTTAGTTACCGAAATGGCTGCATCAGATAAAGCATCAGATGATTTCAAGGCTGCTGCAAAACAGTATCTTGATACAGTTGATGACGGTAAGCTCAACGGTGCTGCTACAAAGGCTCTTATCGTTGAACTTGAAAAGGCAGAAAAAGCAGGTTGCCCCGTTGCACCTCAGATTCTTGCTAACAAAGAATTCCTCTCCAAGAAGTCCGTATGGATCTTCGGTGGTGACGGATGGGCATACGACATCGGCTTCGGCGGTGTTGACCACGTTCTTGCTTCAGGCGACGACGTAAATATTATGGTATTCGATACTGAAGTTTACTCCAACACCGGTGGTCAGGCTTCAAAGGCTTCAAATATCGGTCAGGTTGCTCAGTTCGCAGCTGCAGGTAAGGGCATCGCTAAGAAGAGCCTTGCTGAAATCGCTATGAGCTATGGCTATATCTACGTTGCTCAGATCGCTATGGGTGCTGATATGAACCAGACACTTAAGGCTATCCAGGAAGCTGAAGCATATCCCGGACCCTCACTTATCATCGGTTATGCACCTTGTGAAATGCACTCCATCAAGGGCGGTATGATTCACTGCCAGGATGAAATGAAGAAGGCTGTTGACTGCGGTTACTGGAATATGTTCCGCTTCAACCCCGCAAACGAGAAGCCCTTCACAATCGACTCCAAGGAGCCCACAACTGATTATAAGGAATTCCTTCTTAACGAAGCTCGTTATTCTTCACTTACACGTTCCTTCCCCGAGCGTGCTGAAGAACTCTTCAACCTTGCTGCTGAAACTGCAAAGAAGAAGAGAAAGCATCTTGAGAAGTTGCAGGCTCTCTATAATGATTAAAGGAACGCGATAATTCTTCGCAAACAAGCCACCGAGTAATCGGTGGCTTTTCCTATGTTGCGATAACCTTGAACGCTCGGTTACTTACGTCTTTGTAAGCGCCCTCGCGTTCAGAACATCGCGCCTTGGCTTGCGAATTTTATCGCATTCCTTGGTATGCGGTGAAATACTGTATTGAATTTCAGGCTTTCTCGCACCCTGAAGTCTGCGGTGAAATTTACGTCCGTGTAAACTCCTTTGCAATTAACCGCACGTGCCTTACCTTGCAATGTTTTTTAGGCTCTGAAGTTTGCGGTGAAATTTACGTCTTTGTAAGCGCCCTCGCGTTCAGAACATCGCGCCTTGGCTTGCGAATTTTATCGCATTCCTTGGTATGCGGTGAAATACTGTATTGAATTTCAGGTTTTCTCGCACTAAAATGTGAAAAACGAGGTCTGTTTTTTATTGTTTTGGTCGGTAATTTATATGGACTTTTATATTTTGTTGTGTTATAATTTATTTGTTTATTTTATAGAAGTGGTTGCATAGATTATGAAAAGCAAAAACTTATTAAAAATGATACTTGCAGGCTTGTTTCTTGCTCTTGCTTACGTTATGCCTTTTTTGACGGGACAGATAGCTGAAATTGGTTCAATGCTTTGCCCGATGCACATTCCCGTAATACTTTGCGGGTTTATCTGCGGTTGGCATTGGGGCTTGGCTGTAGGCTTTATTGCGCCATTATTCAGGTCTATAACATTAGGTATGCCGCCAATGTTTCCCGGTGCAGTTTGTATGGCTTTTGAGCTTGCTTCTTATGGCGCAGTTGCAGGCTTAATGTATAAATTACTGCCTAAAAAGCAAGAGTTTATCTATTTATCGTTGGTTGTAGCAATGGTTTTGGGCAGAATTGTCTGGGGTTGTGCTATGCTTGTTTGTATGGGCATAAATGGCGGAAGTTTTACTGTTGCCACTTTTGTTGCAGGTGCTTTTACCAATGCGTTTCCCGGTATAATTGTCCAGCTGGTGCTTATTCCACCGCTTGTAATCTTTGTCAAAAAGCAGAATATTTTAAAATTAAAAGGATAAAAAATGGAAAAACAGGTATTGTCACAGCATTTCAGTGCATATCCTGAAATGCAAATACAAGATATTTTTAAATTTATTTATCAAAGCTCCTTTGGTTGCGAGCATATGGTTTCTTCTCTTGAAAAAGCAACTGATTATATTTCAGAGGAATATAATAAGGGTTTTTGGGAAGATACGGAAATCGTTGACCTTGACGGCGATTATTGTCGCGTGCCCATATCTTATATAAACAGAGGGTTAAGTCCGCAGACTTTTGGTAAATTATTTTATCTTTCGGCAAAAAAAGAGGAAAATGGTCAGGCAGAATTAATTGAAAAACTTGAAAAAGCCAAACAACTTGTCTGTGAAAATAAACTGCCCTTTGGTATAGACGAATTTGAAAAAGCAGTTAAAAATTGGGAGGTGCAAGGCTATCCTGCCGTTCACCATTCTGAAAAGTTCAGAAATGAATATAAGCCTGCATACCGCGTAATTTCAAAAAGATTTATTCCCTTTTTGCCGTTGATTATTGAAATAGATAGCTTGCTCAAAAAAGGAAAGGTTAAAATAGCTATTGAGGGTGGAAGCGCAAGCGGAAAAAGCACGTTGGCAGAGATACTCGGAGATATTTACGTATGCACAACTTTGCATATGGACGATTTCTTTCTTCAGATGCATCAAAGAACACCTGAACGCTTTAACGAAGCAGGCGGAAATATTGATAGAGAACGTTTTTTGAATGAGGTTTTAATTCCCTTAAAAAAGGGCGAAAAAATCAATTATCGTCCCTTTGATTGTTCAACGATGACCATTAAAGAAGGCGAAATTATTGCGCCCCAAAAGCTTACGGTTATAGAGGGTGCCTACTCTATGCACCCTGAATTCAGTTCGGTCTACGATTTTTCTGTGTTTTTAGATATTTCGCCTCAAGCGCAGGAAGAACGCATATTAAAACGCAACGGGCAAATAATGGCTCAACGCTTTTTTAATGAGTGGATTCCTTTAGAGAATAAATATTTTTCTGCATTTAATATCAAAGAAAAATGTGATATGATTATTTCTGTTAAATAAAATAAACGAAATATTA